>JBNKHB010000029.1:0-16173 GCA_050290125.1 Robiginitalea sp. | reverse complement strand
CGCTCCAGCACCTCTTCCAATTCCTCCCCTCCGGGCATCTCGGATACCATGTGCCGGATGGTGTCCATGCCGGGGGTAATGATATCTTCCTCATGGGGACTGGATTCGGGCACCGAGGTATTCCCCTGCAGCACCCGGCCTGCGATGGATTCGAACTTGGAAGCGACCTCGCTTTTGCTCACGTCCACTTCCACATCCTGTAATTTCTCCTCGATGAATTTAAGCACTGCCAACTTTTCATACAGCTCCCGCGCCCGTTCGTACAGCTCGGGGATCTCCGACAGCTCCCGGCTGGTAATGATGTCCGTGGACAACCGGGTCAGTTCCTCTTTCAGTTTTCGTTTCATAGCAATTCTTATACTGGGGCCTTCCGGTGAAGGTGGGTCTTTTTTAATACTTTTATACCACCGCTATTCTGTATAACGCAGCGGTGGATTACTTTCGTCTAAAAATACAAAATGTTTCTCGAAAACACTGTTAACCCCAAGGAACAGTTCGGCTGGATCGAAGTCATCTGCGGGTCCATGTTTTCGGGCAAAACCGAGGAATTGATCCGCCGTTTGAAACGGGCCCAATTCGCCCGTCAGAAGGTAGAGATCTTCAAGCCGATCGTGGATACCCGCTACCATGAAGAACGGGTGATTTCCCACGACGCCAACGAGATCCGCTCCACTCCGGTCCCGGCGGCCGCCAACATCCGTCTGCTAGCGGATGACTGCGAGGTGGTCGGTATTGACGAGGCACAATTCTTTGACGACGAGATCGTGACCGTTTGCAACGACCTGGCCAATCGCGGTGTGCGCGTGGTAGTGGCCGGCCTGGACATGGATTTCAAAGGCAATCCATTCGGCCCCATGCCGGCGCTTATGGCCACTGCCGAATATGTTACCAAGGTACACGCCATCTGTACCCGCACCGGGAACCTCGCCCACTACAGCTTCCGGAAATCCGACAGCGACAGCCTGGTGTTGCTGGGGGAGACCGAAGAATACGAACCCCTCAGCCGCGGCGCCTTTTTCAAGGCCATGCTCCGGGAGAAGATCGGGATGATGGACGTAAAGGATCCCGAAGTCCTTTCCGCTAACAAATCGGATAATGCCAAAAACCCCTGAAACGGTCCTGGAAATTGACCTGAACGCCCTGGCCCACAACTACGGGCTGCTACGTTCCAGATTGCCCCTGACCACTGGGCTCATGGGCGTGGTGAAGGCTTTTGCCTATGGGAGCGAGTCGGTGGCCGTTGCCCGGAAACTGGAACAGCTGGGCGCTGCTTACATGGCCGTAGCCTTTACGGCGGAAGGCGTGGCTTTGCGAAAAGGCGGGGTAACGTGCCCCATACTCGTGTTGCACCCCCAGCCTTCCGGCCTGGAAGAACTGATGGAGTTCCGGTTGGAGCCGAACCTTTACAGCCCCCGCTTGTTGCGGCTTTTTGCCGAAACGGCAGAACGCGCCGGGCAAAAGGATTATCCGGTACACCTGGAATTCAATACCGGACTTAACCGGGTCGGGTTCTGGGAAAACGACCTGGATTGGATCCTGCAGCAGCTGAGCGGCCGCAATGCCCTGAAGATCGAATCGGTCTTTTCACACCTGGCCGCTTCAGACGATCCCGCGCAGGATGCCTTCACCCGAAGGCAGATCGATTGGTTTGCAGAACTGGCCACCCGGGCGGACGCGGCATTGCCCGGTAAACCGTTCAAGCACCTGCTGAACACCTCCGGCGTCTTTAATTATCCGGAAGCGCATTGGGACATGGTCCGGACAGGGATCGGCCTGTACGGCTATTCCAACGATCCCGAAACCGACCCTCTGCTCCGGCCGGTAGCCACCTTAAAAACCTGCATATCGCAAATTCACCGAATAGAGCCAGGGGAATGGGTCGGTTACAACAAGGGGTACGTAGCCCCGGACTACCGGGTAACGGCCACCCTGCCCATCGGGCATGCCGATGGGATCGGACGCCTTTACGGCAAGGGGAAGGGGGAAATATTCATCGCCGGGAAGGCCGCCCCGATCATCGGCAACGTCTGCATGGACATGACCATGGTGGATATTACCGGTATCGCTTGCCGGGAAGGCGATGAGGCCATCTTGTTCGGCAAGGGGCATTCCGCCGAAAACCTGGCCGGCCGGGCCGGGACCATCTCCTATGAACTCCTGGCCGGAATCTCCCAGCGGGTACCTCGTATAATTGTCGGGTAATCAGGATTTCACTCTTTTGGGCATCCCATTTTTTTACTACATTGGGGCTGTTATAACCAAGTAAACACTACTACCATGCTTAAAGAATTCAAGAATTTTATCATGACGGGCAACGTCATTGACCTGGCTGTCGCCGTAATCCTGGCCGGAGCGGTTGGCCTGGTCGTTAATGGTTTCGTTAACGACATCATGATGCCCATTGTGGGGTATTTTACCGGAGGGGTGGATTTCTCGGACCTGAAATACGTATTGTCCGAGGCGGTAGTCGCCGCCGACGGCACCGTGGAAAAACCAGAAAGCGCCGTACGGTATGGAGCCTGGGTAAATTCCCTGATCAATCTGGTCATCGTTGGCTTCGTACTCTTCATGATTGTAAAGTCCTATAACAAAGTTCGTACTAAGGAGGAACCGGCACCGGAACCGCCGGCCGGGCCTACCCAGGAGGAGCTCCTGGCCGAGATCCGGGACCTGCTTAAGAAGTAAGGAATCAACCCTGCGCTGTGGCAGGGTACCGCTACACCGCAGCACGAACCTTTAAACCGCCGCCTAACCCGCGGCGGTATTTTTTTGGGGGGAGCCGGGATATTAGAATGTTATTTTTATAACTTTTTGTTGCATTTATTTGAATGCTGCGGTTTCTCTTGCCGGAATTGCCAGGCCGCACTACCTTTGGCGCCTAAACTAAAAAGAAATGAAAGTAGCCGTGGTTGGCGCCACCGGAATGGTTGGCGAAGTAATGCTGCAGGTATTGGCTGAGCGGGATTTCCCGATCGACGAATTGCTTTTGGTGGCATCTGAGCGTTCCGTTGGCAAGAAAATTGACTTCAGGGGAACGGAGCACACCGTGATCGGGCTTGCCGATGCGGTAGCCGCTCGCCCCGATATCGCCATCTTTTCCGCTGGGGGGGATACTTCCCTGGAATGGGCTCCCAGATTTGCCGAAGCCGGGACTACGGTTATCGACAATTCCTCGGCCTGGCGCATGGACCCGACCAAGAAACTGGTGGTCCCGGAGATCAATGCACATGCCCTGGAATCCGATGACAAGATCATCGCCAACCCGAACTGCTCCACCATCCAATTGGTAATGGTACTGGCCCCGCTCCACAAACGCTACGGGCTCAAGCGGGTAGTGGTTTCCACCTACCAGTCCGTATCCGGCACCGGCGTAAAGGCCGTACAGCAGTTGGAGAACGAGATCGCAGGCCGGGAGGGGGAAATGGCCTATCCGCACCCTATCAACCGGAATGCGCTTCCCCATTGCGACGTTTTCCTGGAGAACGGATACACCAAAGAGGAGATGAAGCTGGCCCGGGAACCCCAGAAGATCCTGGACGACCGTACTTTCTCGGTTACCGCAACAGCTGTGCGGATCCCGACGGCGGGAGGGCACTCGGAGGCCGTGAATATCGAATTCAGGGAGGATTTTGACCTGGACGAGGTTCGCGACATCCTCCGCAACACGCCAGGAGTGGTCCTACAGGATGACCCGGCATCGAACTCCTATCCCATGCCCATCTACGCGCACAACAAAGACGAAGTCTTCGTGGGCAGGATCCGGAGGGACGAGAGCCAGGCACATACCCTGAACCTTTGGATCGTGGCCGACAACCTCCGGAAAGGAGCGGCGACCAACGCCATCCAGATTGCCGAATACCTGATGGCCGAGGCGCTCGTATAGGCTTTCAGGGACAGACATCAATAAAATCCGGAAAAATTCGTTTTTAGTAGAAGCGGATTTTGACGTATGCTCACAGTAAAGGAACTCTCATTCGGATATGGAGCCGAAACCGTCCTGGAGGACATCAGTTTTGACCTTGAGAAAGGCGAACTGATGGCGGTTATGGGCGAAAGCGGTTGCGGTAAAAGCACCCTGCTTCGCCTGTTGTACGGCGAACTCCCCTTTGAGGAAGGCGGCATCCGCTGGAAGGACCACGACATAAAGGGCCCGGCCTACCAACTGCTGCCCGGCGCTCCATTCCTCAAATACCTGGCACAGGACTTTGATCTGATGCCGTTCATCAGCGTGGCTGAGAATATCGGTAAGTACCTGTCGGTGCACTACCGGGAAGAATCCGAAGCGCGTACCGCCGAACTCCTGGAAACCATGGAACTCACCGAGTACCGCGACCGGCAGGTGCGATACCTGAGCGGAGGCCAGCAGCAGCGCGTTGCCCTGGCCAGGGTACTGGCGCTTAAACCCGAATTGCTGCTGCTGGACGAACCTTTCAGCCATATCGACCATTTCCGGAAGAATACCCTGAGGCGGAACCTGTTCGAGTACCTGAAGCGGGAATCGATCAGTTGCATCTGCGCCACGCACGACTTTAACGATGTGCTTCCCTTTGCCGACCGGATTATGGTCCTGAAAGACCGCGAGATCCTGGATCTGCGCCCGGCGCGGGAGCTCTATGAACAGCCTGCCCGTCTCTACACCGCATCCCTGCTGGGAGAGGCCAATCTGATCCCTATAAACATCCTGAAGTCATACGCCTCCACCACACGAAATATCATTGTCTATGCACATGAGTTGAAGGTGTCTGAAAAATCCGGCTTGGAGGTGGTCGTGCAGCATGCCTATTTCCTGGGAAGCCATTACCGGGTATACGGCGAAATGGAGAATGGCAAAGGGGTGTATTTCAATATGCCGCATGCCCCGGAAGCGGGGAAAACAGTCTTCCTGAACGTTTCGCTGGAAACCATCAACAAGCGATTGCCGATTTAATCGGCCAACCCCAGGCGCGCCAATTCGGTGCCTACATGGCTGCCGATGGCCACACCCATACCTCCCAGGCGAACCCCGCATACCACATTGGCCGAGAGTTTTTGGATCAGGGGCTTCTTCTGGGGTCCAACTCCCATTATTCCGCTCCAGCGACTGGCGATCCTCACCGGTTTGCCCGGTAGGATCACCTCGGCCAATAAAGTTTCCAGCCGCTGCTGAATTAATGCGGTTTGCCCGAATTCGGCAGTAGTCTCGCCCGCCTTATCCAGATTGCGGCCCCCGCCCAGCAACACGCGGTCCCCGACATTCCGGAAGTAGTAATATCCGGCATCCATGTGGAAACTTCCCCTTAATTGCAGGTCCTGCACCGGCTCCGTAATCAGCACCTGTGCCCGTGCGGGCTGCAGCTGCAGGCCGGTTTGGGCCGCGGCAAAGCCGTTGGTGGCCAACAGCAGGCAGGAGGCTGTAAACTCAAAAGGGTCGGTGCGGAGTAAAACGCGATCCCCCTGGTCCTCGAAGCTTTCCAGCCTCAGGCCGTTCAACAGAATAATGGAGGCCTCCCGGGCTTTTTCCAGCAACGCCTTCATCATTTTACCAGGATCCAATTGCCCTTCCATGGGATTACAGACCAGCCTGGGCTGAATGCCTTGCAGACCAAAGGTGTTCTCTTTTAGCTCAAAGGGTTCACGGCCAAAGATGGGCCGCAACAGGCGGTTCACCTCCCCGAGACGGTCCAGTACGGGCTCATAAGGGTTGTCTGCGGGAAAGACCTCATACCCGCCCAGCGGTTCAAATGCGATGGTGGCGTCCCCCAGCCGTTCCCGCAGCCTGCGGATCCCGGCATAGCGAAGGCCAACCAGGTGCTCCACCTCTTCAGGACTGTGGGTTTCCAGGTCCTCCAGGATTTCCGTCAGGCTTCCGTAACAGGCAAAGCCGGCGTTCCGGGTACTGGCCCCCAGGGGCAGGCTGCCGCGCTCCAGCACCAGGATGCGCGCCTGCGGCCGGCGCTCACGCAATTCCAGGGCACAACTAAGCCCTGTGATGCCGCTGCCGACAATACAGTAGTCGAGGTTCTTGAGCCAGGTCTCGGATTCCCAGTAACTGAGGTTCATAAGACCGCTTTAGGAAGATCAGGATTCTTCGGCAGGGGCCGGCTCCATCACAAAGCTCTCCATGAACTTGGTGGTATAATTCCCGGCCAGGTAATCCGGGTGGTCCATCAACTGGCGGTGGAAGGGGATGGTCGTCTTGATCCCCTCGATGACGAATTCGTCCAGGGCCCGCTTCATCTTGTTGATAGCCTCCTCCCGGGTCTGGGCGGTGGTGATGAGCTTGGCGATCATGGAGTCGTAGTTCGGCGGGATGGTATATCCGCTGTATACGTGTGTATCCAGGCGCACCCCGTGTCCGCCGGGCGTATGCAGGGTGGTGATCTTTCCGGGCGAAGGCCTGAAGTCGTTATAAGGGTCTTCCGCATTGATCCGGCACTCGATCGAATGCAGGTTCGGGGTATAGTTCTTACCGGAGATCGGCACGCCTCCCGCTACCAGGATCTGTTCGCGGATCAGGTCGTAGTCAATCACCTGCTCGGTGATCGGGTGCTCCACCTGGATCCGGGTATTCATCTCCATGAAATAGAAATTCCGGTGTTTGTCTACCAGGAATTCCACGGTGCCGGCGCCTTCGTACTTGATGTACTCGGCTGCTTTTACGGCCGCTTTCCCCATTTGGTCCCTCAATTTGTCCGTCATGAACGGAGAGGGGGTTTCCTCGGTGAGCTTCTGGTGGCGACGCTGGATGGAACAGTCGCGCTCGGAAAGGTGGCAGGCCTTCCCGTACTGGTCGCCGATCACCTGTATTTCGATGTGCCTGGGCTCCTCGATCAGCTTTTCCATGTACATGCCGCCATTGCCGAAAGCCGCCTCGGCTTCCTTGACGGCGCTTTCGAAATTCTTTGCCAGGTCTTCTTCTTTCCAGATGGCGCGCATCCCTTTCCCGCCTCCGCCTGCGGTGGCTTTGATCATTACGGGATAGCCCATTTTGGCGGCTACTTTCTTGGCGTCGGCAAGGTCCTTAAGCAGCCCTTCGGACCCGGGGATGGTCGGGACCCCGGCCTCTTTCATGGTTGCCTTGGCAGAAGCCTTGTCCCCCATCCGGTCGATCTGGTCGCCGGTGGCGCCGATAAATTTGATGGAGTGTTCCGCACAGATCCGGGAGAATTTGGAATTCTCGGAAAGAAAGCCATAGCCGGGATGGATGGCGTCCGCATTGGTGATCTCCGCGGCCGCAATGATATTGGGGATCTTCAGGTACGATTGATTGCTGGGTGCCGGGCCGATACAAACCGCCTCGTCCGCAAAGCGGACGTGCAGGCTTTCTTCGTCGGCCTTGGAATATACGGCTACCGTTTTGATGCCCATCTCCTTACAGGTACGGATGATTCGCAGGGCGATTTCTCCGCGGTTGGCGATCAGGATTTTCTTGAACATAATCGGAGCGTTGACGGTTATACGTTTGGTCGGCGGGAACGACGGTGCATCCCCGGAAGGAGCTTAGGAGGGGTCGATCAGGAACAGGGGTTGATCGAATTCAACCGGGGAGGAGTCCTCGACCAGCACTTTCACGACCTTCCCGGAAACTTCCGATTCGATATCGTTGAAGAGTTTCATGGCCTCGATCACACAAAGGACGTCGCCTTTGGCAATGGTCGCTCCCACTTCCACGAAGGCCGGCTTGTCCGGTGCGGGTTTACGGTAGAAGGTGCCGATGATCGGCGACTTGATCGTAATGTATTTGGAGTCGTCCGACTTGGAGGCCTCCGCTTCCGGCGCAGCGGCAGGAGCGGCAGCGGCGGGAGCAGCCGGGGCGGCCTGCGGAATGGCCGGGGCAGCCACCGGGATCTGCTGAACAAAGGTGGTCTCCCCTCCTGTTCCGCTCGGGCCCGTGCGAATGGTAATCTTAATGTCCTCGGTCTCCAGCTTCACCTCGCTGGCCCCGGACTTCGCCACGAATTTGATGAGGCTCTGAATTTCTTTGATATCCATGATAGTCGGTTTAGTATTGTCTCAGTTATGCGTCGTATGCCCAGGTCAGGTAAATGGCGCCCCAGGTAAACCCGCCCCCAAAGGCGGCAAAGATCAGCTTATCCCCCTTTTTGAGCTGCTTTTCGTAATCGCTCAGCAGCAGCGGCAGGGTAGCCGAGGTGGTGTTGCCGTACCGGTCGATGTTGAGCATGACCTTGGAATCGTCCAGCCCCATGCGGTTGGCGGTTGCGTCGATGATCCGCCGGTTGGCCTGGTGCGGCACGAGCCAGTCCACATCTTCGTGGCTTAGTTGGTTCCGCTCCATCACCAGGGCGGATACTTCCGCCATGTTGGAAACCGCAAACTTAAAGACGTGCTTCCCTTCCTGGCGCACAAAATGCTGTTTGTTCCGCACCGTTTCCTCGGAAGCCGGCAAGAGGGAACCCCCCGCTTCGATCTTGAGGATGTCCCGGCCCGAGCCGTCCGAACGCAGATACTCGTCCTGGAGGCCGTAACCTTCTTCGGAAGGTTCAAAAAGGACGGCCCCGGCTCCGTCGCCGAAAATGATACAGGTGGTGCGGTCCTCGTAGTCGATGATGGACGACATCTTATCCGCTCCGATCAGCAGGACTTTTTTGTATCTCCCCGATTCGATATAGCGGGCCGCAACCGACATCCCGTAAAGGAAATTGGAGCAGGCCGCCTGCAGGTCAAAGGCAAAGGCATTGACCGCGCCGATCTGGGTTGCCACATAAACCGCGGTGGCCGCCACCGGCATGTCCGGGGTAGCGGAGCCCAGGATCACCAGGTCGATCTCTGCAGGATCCAGGTTCCGCTTACGGATCAGGTCCTCGGCGGCTTTGATGGCCAGATACGAAGTTCCCTTGTCGGGATCTTTGAGGATGCGGCGTTCTTTAATGCCGGTTCGGGTGGTAATCCATTCGTCGTTGGTTTCCACCATGGTCTCGAGAATGGCGTTGGTTAATTTGTAATCCGGAACATATGCCCCTACAGCGGTAATTGCTGCCGTAATACTGCTCATTACAATTGCTGTTTGTTGCCAGAACCTTCTTAAAAACGGTTCAAACTTGGCGAAAAATAAGGATATTTTAGGATATTCCGGCTAAAATGGACCGATTTCGGCCCATTTCGGCCCATAAAAAAACTCCCACCTGAAGTGGGAGTTTACGATCTTAAGTCGGGCCTTACGCCACGCCTTCTTCGGTCTTGTCTACCAAAACCTGGCCACGGTAATAGAGTTTTCCTTCGTGCCAGTGCGCTCTGTGGTAGAGATGCACCTCGCCCGTTGTCGGGTCTTTGGCAAGCGTAGGGGCAGACGCCTTGTAATGGGTGCGCCGTTTGTCCCTTCTGGTCTTTGAGGTCTTTCTCTTAGGATGTGCCATGCTCTGTTATTTTTTGTCCGTTAATAAATTGCGCAACGCATCCCATCTGGGATCTGTTTCGTCGCTGTTTTCTCGCTGCTTTTTCGGTTGCAGTTCTTCGAGTTTCTTCAACACTTCCGAATCCAGGCTGCCATCCGCCACTCCGGGATGAACCCGTTTGGACGGCACCGCCAGTACAAGCATCTCATAGATGTACTGCGCAATGTTGAGCTGATGTTCCCCGTGGGGCAGGACCAGGATTTCGTCGTCTTCATCGTTGAAAGCCTCCCCGAATTTTACCACCAGGTCCAACTGCGCCTGGATAGGCTGGTCAAAGGGTTCGCTGGTGAGGTCGCAGGCAAGGTTTACCGAGCCTTCCGCGGCCATCTCCAGCTCCATCATATTGCTCATTTTATGGAGCATCACGACCACCTCAACGGCGGCCGCATTGAATTCGTTGTAGTCAAATGCCTCAAAGAACGAATTGTCGATCCGATATTCGAATCGGTGTTTCCCCTGTTTCAGGCCCGAAAAAGGAATATTGAATTCCTTAAGCCTCATCTCTTTCTCCATACATTTAGGGCGTGCAAAGATATCCTTTTTTTACGAAATCCCAATAAATCAGGGAACTATTTCGCCTTCTCCCGGGCCTTTGCGGGCCGCTTGATTTTCTGCTTCTGCAGCGGGTTACTGCTCAGTTCCTCATATTGCTTCCGGTTTCTGTAAATCCGGATACCGGTAAAGACCGCTTCCGTGAACGAAGACGGGTCTGCAATTCCCTTCCCGGCGATGTCAAAGGCGGTCCCGTGATCCGGAGAGGTCCGTATCCGGGAGAGCCCTGCCGTAAAGTTCACGCCCTTGCCAAAGGAGAGGGTCTTGAACGGGATCAGCCCCTGGTCGTGATAACAAGCCAGGACCCCGTCGAATTTTGTATAGTTGATGCCGGCAAAGAAAGTATCGGCCGCATAGGGGCCGAATACCAGATGGCCTTCCTCCGTCAGTTTTCTAAGGGCCGGCTTAAGCACCTCATCGTCTTCCTTGCCGATCACCCCCTCATCGCCGCTGTGGGGGTTGATCCCCAGCACGGCAATCTTGGGCCGGTCTATCGCAAAGTCGCGGATCAGGGACTCTTCCATGGCCAGGGCTTTGGACCTTACCAGCTTTTGGGTGATCAGCGCGGGGGCATCCTTTACCGGGACGTGGTCCGTAAGCAAGCCTACCCTTAACCCGTCGGCAACCATGAACATCAGGCTCTCGCCCTCCAGCTCTTCCGCCAGGTAATCCGTGTGCCCGGGAAAACTGAATCCCTCGCTCTGCACATTTTTCTTATGGATGGGGGCGGTAACCAGGATATCCACCTCGCCTGCCTTTAAGGCCTTCACGGCGGCCTTCAGGGACTGAACGGCGAAGGATCCGCCCATTTCCGTGGCTTGCCCGAAGGTGATACTCGGGTTTTCCTTCCAAACGTTCACCACATTGAACTTGCCGTCGATGGCCCGGGACGCTTCTTGGATCCCCTGGAAACTCAGGTCCAGGTTAAAGTGATTCTTCTGGAAGGATACGGTCTTGGCCGAGGCGAAGAGTACGGGGGTGCAAAAATCCAGCATCCGCGAATCCTCAAAGGTCTTCAGGATAATCTCGCAACCGATCCCGTTCAGATCTCCAATGGAAATGCCTACCCTAACCTGCTTATTCTCTTCCTCCATGAATGATGTACCTTTGTCCCTTGAAATCCTGTGTAAAATTACTTAAAATCGCCCAACCATGTTCACCGGCATCATCGAAACCCTTGCCACCGTCGTCCGGGCCGACTCGGACCGGACCAATCTGGAACTTACCCTGGAATCGGAACTGGCCCGCGAACTGAAAGTGGACCAGAGTCTGGCCCATAACGGGGTGTGCCTGACCGTGGTGGAGCTGGATGGGAATCAATACCGCGTGACTGCCGTCAAGGAGACCCTGAGCCGAAGCAATCTGGGTGATCTCAGACCCGGAGACCTCGTAAACCTGGAGCGCGCCATGAAACTGGGCGACCGTCTGGACGGGCATATCGTACAGGGGCATGTGGATACCGTGGGAAGGTGTACGGCGGTGGAGCCGCAGGACGGCAGTTGGATCTTCCGCTTTGCCTTTGATCCCGAAGCCGGCCATGTGACGGTGGAAAAGGGCTCCATTACCGTGGACGGGGTGAGCCTCACCGTGGTGGATTCCACTCCCGGCAGCTTCAGCGTGGCGATCATCCCGTATACTTTTGAACACACCCGTTTCAAATCCTACCGCGAGGGCAGCAGGGTGAACCTGGAATTCGATATGATCGGGAAGTACGTGGCGCGGCTGCTACAGCCCCATCAGCCTTAGACCTTAATAAAGATTTTCTTCCGGTACATCCACCAGCCTAAGAGCAGGTAGAATCCCATTACGGACAGGCCGTACAGCAGCGAGGACAACGCCAGCGACACCCCTTCGTGGGCATAGATGGTATTGAACAACCACTCGTGGACGCTCATCCCCTCTTTAACCTGGATCTGATAGAACAGGTGGGTGATGAAACTCGATAGGAAGTACACGGTGATCGCATTGGCGCCCGCATACCTGAATATACTTCCGAACCGTAACTTTTTCACGTCCGTCAGATAGTAGATCAGGGCGAGCAGCAGGTTGGCCCAACCGGCGGTTACCAGTACGAAGCTGCTGGTCCAAAGCGCCTTGTTGATCGGGAATACAAAATCCCAAAGGGTCCCTCCCACCAGCAGGCCAAGGCCGGCCAGCACCATCCATCGGACCTTGTTGCTCCGGTCGGAAACCAGCACCCTGCCGGTAAAGATCCCGAGCAAGGCGGTTACGATGGCCGGCAGGGTACTGAGCAGGCCTTCCGGGTCGTAATCTTCCCGGTAGTTGTGCGTGCCGAACACCTGAACGTCGATATAATTGGCCCAGTTGTTCGGCGCTCGTTCCAGGGTGGGTTCCAGGCCGTTCAGCGGGATGTAGGCCATCCAGATCCAATAGCCCAGCAGCAGGGCGATAGCGATCCCCAGCATGGTCTTCCAGTTGGTGTGCAGGAACAGCAGGGCGGCAATGCAGAACACAACGCCGATGCGCTGCAACACGCCGGGGAACCGGATTGCCTCGAACGGCTTAAAGAAGGGCGGCTCAATAATGAAGGCCCCCAGGAAGATTCCCAGGGCGATCAATTTCAGCGTCCGTACAAAGATCTTGCGGTGGACGGCAGCGCTGGGTTGTTTGTTTTGATAGGCAAATACAATGGAGGTCCCCACGATGAACAGGAAAAACGGGAAGACCAGGTCGGTTGGCGTATACCCGTCCCATTCGGCGTGACGGAAAGGGGCAAATACCGCCCGCCAGGTGCCGGGGGTATTTACCAGGATCATGAGGGCAATGGTGAGCCCCCTGAAAATGTCGACGGAAACGATGCGTTCTTTCATAGGTCTACAGGATATCTCCTTTTAATTGATTCCAGACTTTGCGGAGCAGGACGGCCGCTACCACTACAACAGCCGTGAGCCCGAGCGCCAGGGTATAATTGCCGTAGATCCAGTTGCCGGTAGCGAACATACATCCGTATACGAGCACGCAACCCAGAAGCATGGCCAGGATGCCCGAGGGCACCGACCATTTCTTGCCGCCGTCCACGATCATCTCGTCTTCGGCCCGGGCCTGGTCCACGATCTTTTTCCAACCGGGACCGCCCGGTTGGGTTTTCTTGTAAAAAGAATAGAGCACTTCTTTCTTTTCCGGCCGGGTGAGGAAGGTAACCACCAGCCAAACCACCGTAGTGACGGCCACGATAATCAGGAAACGCGACCAGGACGGCAAGGCGCCAGGCACAATTACCCCGGCGGCATCGGTATAACCGAACAGGGTGTCGCTGGTATCCGAGAAGGTGAGGAACAGGCTAACAAAAGCCGCCGTGAACATCACGGAGATCTCGCTCCAGGCATTGATCCGCCACCAGAACCAGCGCAGGATATAGACCAGGCCGGTTCCTGCTCCGAACATCAGCAGGATCTCGAAAAGCTGGACGGCATTGTTGAGGAACAGGGCCAAAATGGCGCTGGCAACCATCAGGATGACGGTGGAAAGCCGTCCGATCCCGACCAGTTCGCGCTCGGAAGCATCCTTGCGGATCATTTGCTTGTAAAAATCATTGACCAGATAGGACGAGCCCCAGTTGAGCTGGGTGGAAATCGTACTCATATAGGCCGCGCCCAACGAGGCCAGCACCAACCCCAGCAAACCGCTGGGTAACTTGGTAAGCATGGCGGAGTAGGCCAGGTCGTGGCCCAATTTACTTTCTTCGATATTCGGAAAGGCCTCGTGGATGCTCGCCACGTCCGGGAAGACCACGAGGGAAGCCAGGGCTACCAGGATCCAGGGCCACGGGCGCAGCGCGTAATGCATGATATTAAAAAAGAAGGTGGAGGCAATGGCGTGGTTCTCGTTCTTGGCCGCCAGCATCCGCTGCGCGATATAGCCCCCGCCGCCGGGTTCTCCGCCAGGGTACCAGGAACTCCACCATTGGACGGCCAACGGAATGATCAGGATGGAGATCAGCGCCTCGGTGTCCGAGAAATCCGGAAGGATTGATAATTTGCCTGCCACGTTCTCGTGGGTGATCAGGTTCCCGATCCCCCCTACCTCAGGAAGGTTCACCAGGTAATAGGAGGCCCAGATAGCCCCGATCATCGCTGCAAAGAACAACACAAAATCAGTGTAGACCACCCCGCGGAAACCGCCGATGGCGCTAAAGATCACGGTGATGACACCACCGATCAGCAAGGTTTCCACCTGGGAGAGGCCCAGCATGATGCCGCCGATCTTGATCGCCGCCAGGTGTACGGCCGCCAGCGTAATGATGTTAAAGAACAGGCCCAGGTACACCGAGCGGAAGCCGCGCAGGAAATGGGCGGGCTTGCCCCCGTAGCGCAGGTCGTAAAATTCCATGTCGGTGAGCACCTCGGACTTCCGCCAAAGCTTGGCGTAGACAAATACGGTGAGCAGCCCGGTAAGCAGGAAGGCCCACCAGACCCAGTTGCCGGACACCCCGTTGGTGCGGACAATGTCGGTCACCAGGTTGGGCGTATCGGTGGAAAAGGTAGTGGCCACCATCGAAAAACCGAGCAACCACCAGGGCATGCTGCGGCCGGAAAGGAAGTACTCCGCGGTATTCTTTCCCGATCTTTTGGAAACGACGATGCCAATAACGAGGACAATGCTGAAAAACCCTATAATCAGGGAATAATCCAGGGTGGAGAGCTCCATAGTTTGGTTTAGGTTAGGCTTAAAGATATTATTTTTTGACATGCGCGCGCCCATTTGCGAGCGGCGGTTTTAAAAAGTCCGGCTGAGTTCAATACCTTTATCGCACTCCGCCAACCGATGACCGAGGAACTCGTAATTGCCGACTTGCCCGTAACCGCCTGGTTGCTGGCGCTCTCCGCCACTTTTATCCAGGGGCTGTCCAAATCGGGCATCAAAGGCACCGCCGTTTTGTCGGTAACGCTCATGGCCCTGGCCCTGGGCGCGCGACAGTCCACAGGGTTGCTGGTGCCCATGTTGGTGGTGGGCGACATCTTTGCCGTGATCTATTACCACCGGCATGCCCAATGGTCCTATATCTGGAAATTTTTACCCTGGATGCTGGCCGGCATCCTCATCGGGGTCTATGCGGGGAAGGATCTGCCGGAGACCGTCTTCAAATGGGCCATGGCCGCCATTATCATCGGCAGCGTGGCCATTATGCTCTGGTGGGACCTGCGCAAATCCGAGCGGGTTCCCACGCATTGGGCGTTTGCGGGCTTCGTGGGAACACTGGCCGGATTTACGACCATGGTTGGGAACCTGGCCGGCGCCTTCTCAAACATCTACTTCCTGGCCATGCGCCTGCCCAAGAATGCCTTTATCGGGACGGCAGCCTGGCTCTTCCTGATCATCAATGTCTTTAAACTCCCCTTTCACATTTTTGTGTGGAAAACGATTGACCTGAACGTGCTGCAGGTAAACCTCCGGCTGCTACCAGCGCTCGCACTCGGGCTGCTTACCGGGATCTGGCTGGTAAAACGCATCCGCGAAGGTTTCTTCCGCAGGCTGATCCTGATCCTGACGGCGCTGGGAGCCCTGCTGATGCTGCTGCGCTAAGTATTTACTCGGAAATAAATTCAAACTCCGCCCAGACCGGGAAATGGTCCGACGGGAAACCCCGGCCGGTAGTCTCGCTGAGTGTGGCCTGCTTGAGCACCCGGAAGTCACCGGGGCTGCTAAAGACATAATCGATCCTGCGGGTAGCCGGCACTGTGCAATCAAAGCCGTTAAAAGTACCCTCAGGCCCGAAGGCGCGGTCACCCGCCAGGATCCGGGAATCGTCCATCTGCCCCGCAAGGTCGCGAATGGGCGCCGAATCCGGCTCGAGGTTGAGGTCCCCGGTAAGCACCAAAGGGAGCCCTTCCGAATTGATCTCCTTTATTTTCTCCAGAATGAGCCGGACACTTTCCTTCCGGGCCTGCTCACCGCGGTGGTCAAAGTGCGTGTTGAACAGGTAAAAGCGCCGGCCGCTCTCGGCCATCCTGAAAAGGCCGTAGGTACAAATGCGATTCAGGGCTGCGTCCCAGCCTTTGGACGGGACCTCCGGCGTGGCCGAAAGCCAGAACATGCCTTCCCGTTCCAATTCCAGCCGGTCCGTATTGTAAAAGACCGCGGAGAACTCCCCGCTGCGGTCGCCCCGGTCCCGGCCTTTCCCAAAGAAAGCATACCCGGGCAGGCCGGCATCCATTTCCTCCAGTTGATGGACCAGGCCTTCCTGGGTCCCGATCACATCGGGGGCGTG
>JBNKHB010000028.1:0-16568 GCA_050290125.1 Robiginitalea sp. | reverse complement strand
TAAGGTTGGTCCTTAAATCGGGCAAAGAAGTGGGCGACATCCGGGTTGGGCGCCCAGCCTCTGTCATTGGACCTTTGGAATTCTAACCGATCCTCCTGGGGAAGCCGGTTGTGAAAAGGCAAGTCCCAGTCGTCCAGGTGGGCGGTGGGATAATCCTCCAGGTGACGGACCATCCGGCCGCGTTCCAGCACCAGGGTTTTCAGACCGTTTTCACAGAGTTCTTTGGCAGCCCAGCCGCCGCTTATTCCGGTCCCTACTACAATTGCGTCGAATTCTTCAGCGGGATTGATCACGATTCTAGGATTTATTAGAGGGTAATTTTCTATATTTATGGTCGGCTGTGCCGGTCGGCACGCGAACCTTACAATTCTCTAAATATAGGGTTAAATTCATAAACTTCCGGCCGTAATAGGACCGCCCCGGGCGGGTACCTGCCGGGCCGGAAACCGTACGAATCGCCGCAAACGAGAAACTAAAACCATCATACATGAAAACAATTAAAGGGCCGGCTGTGTTCCTGGCCCAATTTGTGGACAGCAAAGCGCCGTTCAATTCCCTTGACGGCATGTGCCAATGGGCTGCAGACCTGGGCTACAAAGGTATTCAGATCCCTACCTGGGAGGGCTTTCTGATCGATCTGGACAAGGCTGCCGAAAGCCAGGATTACTGCGATGAACTCAAAGGAAAGATCAACTCGTATGGGTTGGAGATCACCGAATTATCCACCCACCTGCAGGGACAATTGGTGGCCGTGCACCCGGCCTACGATCTGATGTTCGACAATTTTGCCCCGGACAAGGTGAAAAACAACCCGAAGGCGCGAACCGAATGGGCGGTGGATGTGATGATGAAGGCCGCCACGGCCAGCCGCAGGCTGGGCCTGAAAGCGCACGCCACCTTTTCCGGCGCCCTGCTCTGGCACACTTTTCACCCCTGGCCGCAGCGGCCGCCGGGCCTGGTGGAAATGGGCTTCAAAGAACTGGCGAAACGCTGGAAACCCATCCTGGACCACTTTGACAAGGAAGACGTGGACGTTTGCTATGAGATCCACCCCGGGGAAGATTTGCACGACGGGGACACCTTTGAGCGCTTCCTGGAGGCCACCGGTAAACATCCCCGCGTGAACATCCTGTACGATCCCAGCCATTTTGTGCTGCAGCAATTGGATTATATCGAATACATAGACCATTACCACGAATTCATCCGCTCTTTCCACGTGAAGGATTCGGAGTTTAACCCTACCGGGAAAAAAGGCGCCTTCGGCGGTTATAACGACTGGGGCGACCGCGCCGGCCGCTATCGTTCACCGGGCGACGGGCAGGTGGATTTCAAGACCATCTTCTCCAAGCTCACCCAATACGGTTGCGACGTTTGGGCGGTGATGGAATGGGAGTGTTGTATCAAGAGTCCGGAGCAAGGCGCCCGCGAAGGAGCCAAATTCATCCAGGACCACATTATCGAAGCCACCGAAAAAACCTTTGACGATTTTGCCGGAGGCGCCATAGACGAGGGGATGCTGAAGAAAATCCTCGGAATTTAATCTAAGAACTATGAAACGAATCGTATTGTTCTTTGCAGCTACCCTTATGCTGGCGGGCTGCAAGGAGAAGAAAGAAACCGCCGAAGAACCCGAAGCCGCCGACATGGTGGAAGAAATGGCTCCGGCAGCCTCCGATTGGATCGTGCTGTTTGACGGCAGCAGCTTTGACGGCTGGAAGGGATACAACCAGGAAGGCATTCCGGAAACCTGGAAACTCGAAGACGGAGCCATGGTACTGGTGCCGCCGGCCGAGAAACCGGAAGGCGCCAATTACAACCTGGTAACCACTGAAACGTTCCACAATTTTGTGCTCTCCCTGGAATGGAAGATCAGCGAAGGCGGGAACAGCGGGGTTTTCTGGGGAGTAGAGGAGCTCGAGGAATTCGGGGAGCCCTATGAGACCGGCCCGGAAGTTCAGGTGCTGGACAATGGCGGCCATCCGGACGCTCAGAATGGCACTTCCCATCAGGCCGGGGCGCTCTACGACATGGTATCACCCTCTGAGGATGTTACCCGCCCGGTAGGGGAGTGGAATACCATGGAGCTCACCATCGACTATGCCAACGAACAAGGGAAGGTGGTGCTCAACGGCACCGAGATCGTAAGCTTCCCCCTGGGCAATGAAGCCTGGGATACCATGGTGGCGAATTCCAAATTCGATGGCTGGCCGGGCTTCGGCAAGTACCCCAACGGAAAAATTGGTCTGCAGGACCACGGCAACGAGGTTGCCTTCAGAAATATCAAGATCAAACCTTTACCATAATGCGAAGCAAATTATTTGGCCTGGCGCTGCTGCTCATGGCAGCCGGGGCATGCCAGGAACAATCTGAAGCCTCACAGGCGCAAGATATGATGGACGAAGGTCCGCAACCCATCGTCCATGAAGAATACCAGGGTGAAGAGCCCACAACCCCGGAGGAGACTGAATTCTACGAACCCCAGGTGCCCGTAGTGAACCCGACCGGGCAGAACGGGGTACCCAGCGATGCCATCGTATTGTTCGACGGCAGCAATTTTGATGCCTGGGAAATGGTCAATGACAGCTCCGAGGTAGTTTGGCACCTGAATGAGGACGGCAGCATGACCGTAAAGGACAAGACGGGCGATATCCGCACCAAAGAGTCCTTTGGCGATGTCCAGCTCCACATCGAATGGCGTTCGCCGGCAGAGGTGCAGGAAGAAGGGCAACACCGTGCAAACAGCGGGATCTTCCTCAACGGTTTGTACGAAGTTCAGGTGTTGGACAACAACGACAACCCGACCTATGTGAATGGGCAGGTAGCTTCCATTTACAAGCAGCACGTACCGCTTGCCAAGGCTTCCGTGCCCAGCGGGGAATGGAATACCTACGACATTATCTACCACATGCCTGAATTCAACGAGGCCGGGCAAAAGATCAAGTCCGGCACGATGACGGTGATCCACAACGGGGTGCTCGTTCAGGACCACGTGGAGATCAAGGGAACCACCCCCTATATCGGGTGGCCCAAAAACCCGCCACACGGCAAGGGGCCGCTGCAATTGCAGGACCATGGGGACGACAGCCGCGTGAGTTACCGGAACATCTGGTTGCGCGAGCTGTAGACAACCCGGGCTTCCCTCAACAATATGGGCGGAAAGGACCGCAGGCGCTGGCCTGAGGGTCCTTTCCGCTTTAAATTTTACTACCTTTGGCAAAACAGCCCAGCGAGGAATGATCCAATCCATGACCGGCTTCGGGAAGCACGTAGTGCAGCTGCCCGGAAAGAAGATTACCGTAGAAGTCAAATCCCTTAACAGCAAGAACCTGGATATCAATGCGCGCGTACCGCAGGCGTATCGCGAACGCGAATTGCAGTTCCGGGACAAGATCGCCAGGGAGTTGCAGCGCGGAAAGGTAGACCTTGGCATCTACGCCGAGCTTACCGGGGACGAACCGACCGCGGAGATCAACCGCGGAGTGGTGCAAAAATATATCGAACAACTCGGGGAGATTGCCCAGGGCGACCGGCTGCGCTTGCTGGAGATGGCCCTGCGGCTGCCGGATTCGCTGCGGACCGAGCGGGAAGAGATCGACCCGGCGGAATTTAAGGTGATCGCCAAGGCGCTTGAAACGGCCCTGGACAGCCTCAAGCAATTCCGGTCGGAGGAGGGAAAGGCCCTTGAGGACGATTTCAGGATGCGCATCAAAACCATCGAAGATTTGCTCGCGCAGGTTAGCGAATTGGATCGCGACCGCCTGGCAGCCGTGCGGGAGCGACTGGAGCGCGCCGTGGCAGAATTGAAGGAGAACGTGGACGCGAATCGCTTTGAACAGGAGCTCATCTACTACCTGGAGAAATACGATATCACCGAGGAGAAAGTCCGCCTTTCCAAACACCTGGAGTACTTCCAGAAAAGCCTGGATTCCGAAGATTCCAACGGCAAGAAATTGGGGTTCATCTGCCAGGAGATCGGCCGTGAGATCAATACGATCGGTTCCAAGGCCAATGATGCGCCCATGCAACGCGTAGTGGTGCAAATGAAGGACGAGCTGGAGAAGATCAAGGAACAAATCCTGAACGTACTCTGATGGCGGGCGGGAAGCTTATCGTGTTTTCAGCCCCTTCCGGCAGCGGCAAGACCACCATAGTCCGCTGGCTGCTGAAACAACCGGATTTAAACCTGGCCTTTTCGGTGTCGGCCACTTCCCGGCCCCGGCGACCCAAGGAAAAGCACGGGGAGCACTATTATTTCATGACCGTATCCGAGTTTAAGAGGCACATTAAGAACGGCGATTTCCTGGAGTGGGAAGAGGTATATCGGGACAGTTTTTATGGCACCCTCAAAAGTGAAGTGGAACGGTTGTGGGCCGAGGGCAAGAACGTCATCTTTGATATCGATGTGGCCGGCGGGCTCCGGATCAAGAAGAAATTCCCGGAGCGCACCCTGGCAGTATTCGTAAAGCCCCCGAGCGTGGACGAACTCAAGATCCGGCTCAAGAAGAGAAGCACGGAGAGCGACGACAAGATCAACATGCGCATTGCCAAGGCCTCCGTAGAGCTGGCTACTGCCCCGCAATTTGACCGGATCATCAAGAACTACGACCTGGATACGGCGCTTAAGGAATCACACGATCTGGTGAAGGCGTATCTGGCCGAATCCGGGGAGGACGATCAACCTTCCGGGTAAAGCCCCTGACCCGATGAAGAAAACCGGTTTGTTTTTCGGCACCTTCAACCCAATGCATATCGGCCATCTGGTCATTGCCAACCACCTGGCGGAATTTTCAGACCTGGACGAGGTCTGGTTCGTGGTCACCCCCCGAAGCCCCTTCAAGCAAAAGCAAAGCCTGCTGGACGACCACCACCGTTATCAGATGGTATACGAAGCGGTTAAGGACTATCCAAATCTGCGCGCCAGCGATGTGGAATTCAAGCTGCCGCAGCCCAACTACACCATCACCACGCTGACCCATCTCCAGGAAAGCCATGGCGACACCCACCAATTCTGCCTCATAATGGGGGAGGACAATTTAAAGGGGTTCCATAAATGGAAGAATTTCGAGGCCATCCTGGAGTACTATCCCATCTATGTCTATCCAAGGATTTCGAAGGATACGATCCCGGAAGCCCTGCGGGATCATCCGAACATCCATCACGTTCAGGCTCCGATCATGGAGATCTCGGCCACATTCATACGGAAGCAGCACAAGGCGGGTAAGAACGTCCGGCCCATGTTGCCGGAAGCCGTCTGGAAATATATGGACGAAATGAATTTTTACCGCTGACCGGGCCTGGGGACGGAGCCTTCGATGAGCTGCTGCGCCCACTGCAATCCCTCCTCCATAGACCGGAAAACACCCCCCGGACAGGGTAAGAACCGGGTCTCCAACTGTGCCACGCGGTAGTTTAGGTCGTTGTAGGCCACCACACCATAACCGAGCACAAAGGGAAAAAGCTTATGCGCCTCCAGATGCAGGGTCGGGTCGATTGAATAGGAATGCTGGCGGTCCGACAGGTATACCACCGGATTGGACTCATTGTAGTAATTCACCCCGATGGCCATTACAGGCAAGGCATTGTCCAGGTTGATCTTTACGCCCTGATTTACTCTTCCGATCACCAGATTCGGATAGCACTCAAAAGTCCCGATGGCGAGTTTGTGTTCCGCGATCAGGCCGGTGGTGCATGGGAATGCGAGCATAGTGTGGTAATGACACGTAAAAGTTACGAATTATCACTTTCGGGAAATCGCAGCTCCAGAAAAATCGATAAACGACACAAATTATCGACAGCCGGACATGCTGTGCGCCTTTATTGAGGGATGGCGGCGAAGGGGGTAGATTGGAATTTTGCATTAACTTAAGCGGCGGGATTTTTTAACGGATATCCCGCCGAGAGGAATGGAATTTGGCTTTACGGACATATTGCAGTTGCTGGGCGCCCTGGGCTTGTTCCTGTTCGGGATGAAGGTAATGAGCGACGGCCTTACCGAACTGGCCGGGAACCGGATGCGTTCCATCCTGGCCAGCATGACTTCCAACCGCTTTAAGGGCGTGCTTACGGGATTTACGATAACTGCGGTTATTCAATCTTCCTCCGCCACCACGCTGATGGTGGTCAGTTTTGCGAACGCGGCGCTCCTTTCGCTGCCGCAGTCCATCAGCGTGATCATGGGGGCGAATATCGGGACCACGGTGACCGCCTGGCTCATCTCCCTCCTCGGGTTTAAAGTAAGCATGAGCGCCATTGCCCTGCCGCTTGTTGGGTTGGGCTTCGGGTTCTCTGTTTCGGGCCGGAAACAACTGGAGCGCTGGGGCCGCTTTGTAATCGGCTTCGGGCTGTTATTCGTGGGCTTGCAATTCCTGAAGGAAGCCATGCCGGACATCAGTTCAAGCCCGGAAATACTCGCATTTCTGGAGCGCTACACCGATCTGGGATTTGGTTCGGTGTTTTTATTCCTGCTGATCGGGACCCTGCTGACGGTCATCATCCAGTCGTCCAGCGCTACCATGGCCCTTACGCTGATCATGACGGCACAGGGTTGGATCCCTTTTGAACTGGCAGCCGCCATGGTGCTGGGGGAGAATATCGGTACCACCGTTACCGCCAATATCGCGGCCGCCGTTGCGAATTTCCGGGCACAGCAAACCGCCCTGGCCCATTTGATCTTTAACCTGTTCGGGGTACTCTGGATGTTGATCGTCTTTTATCCCTTCCTGCAAGGCGTGGTCTGGCTTTGCGGTTTGCTCGGCAGCGCTTCCCCTTATGCGGAGGCAGCGGCCGTACCAGTGGCCATTTCCCTGTTCCATACGAGTTTTAATTGCTGCAATACCCTGATCATGATCTGGCTGGTGCGGCCGATCGCCAAGCTGGTGGAGCGCATCATACCCGAACGGAAGCCGGCAGAGAAGGATATCGAGGAACCCAAATTCCTGGACCAAAAAGTCCTGAAATACCCCCAGACCGCCATCGTGTCCCTTGAAAAGGAAAGCAGGTATTTATTTGAGCATGCCATACTGGAGATCGTGGCGCATGCGATGCATTTGCACCGGACCGCCATCTTTTCGAACGTTAAAGCCAAGACAGTTGTCAGCTCAGCCAGGGAGGATCTGCATACGGACGTCCGCGCTTTATACCTTTCTAAGGTAAAGCGCATCTACAGCCAGATAATCGCGTATGCCATAAGGGCGCAAAGCGAACTAAACCTGGATGAAAACCAGCACCGCCGTATCATGGAAATCAAATGGGCCAACCGGAAAATGATAGAAGTGATAAAGGACGCCCGCGAACTAAACCGGAATGTCTCGCGCTATCTTTCCGGGGAGCAGGAGGCGATGGCCAGGGAGTACGACAAATTAAGAAAGAAAACCGTTCAGGTGCTGAGGGTCATCCAGGATTTTCGTACCGATACGGACTCGGATAAGTATTATCGCAAGATGATCCGCCTGGGCCAGGACGCCGATACCGCAATGCGGCGGGATAATCTTGCGATCAATAAACTGATCCGCGATCAATCGATTCCTGCCGAGATGGCCTCTTCCCTTGTAAATGACCACGATAACCTGAATGACATGATCCAGAACCTTATAGTAGTAGCAGAACTGCTTTACGGACGCAGGGACGTACTGGAAAGCACCAGCCCCCAACAGGCTGATGTGCCGCTACCGGCCTGAGGATCGCGAAAAAAGGGGTTAAACTGCAAATAGGCTTCTATCGCAACTTTTAACCTCTTTTAACCGGAAACGGTTTTCCAATTTAAGGCTGGGCTTCCACAATGTTTTGGTTGAACGTACCTATGTGCGCTTCGTGATATTGCTCCAGTAGATTCATTGTGGCCGTTACAAAATCCTTGGTTTCCAACAGGAGCGAGAAGTACAGGGTCGTGTTTTTCGGGCTCGACTCTTCGGTGCGTGTGCGGGCTACCTGTTTTTCGATTTTCTGTGAAACCATGTCGAACAGTTCCTGTTTCCGGTCAATGATATCGCCAATCTTTTCAAAATTGGCCTCGTCAAATGCCTTCTTGGTGATGTTCAGGATCTGTTCCAGCTTCTGGTCGATCTCCTTAAGCTCACGTACCTGATTGTATTTGAGCTTTTTGTGATTGTTATGGACGTGCTTATGGCTCACTTTGCCAATATATTCGAGGGACTGCGCCATGTCCTGCAAAAAGCCCAGGATATTGATATAGAAATTACTCGCCCCAACGCTGCCCTCATCCAGATTCTTAATAAAGTAGAAGATGCTGTCCCTAAGGTCGTCGATCTCGGCAAGCAGCTTTGCGCCCTGTTTCTTGTTTTTCTTCAACATATCAAGGTCCTGCAAAGCCAGCCCGTTGATGGAGTTCGTATAGATCTTGTTGCTCCGTTTCAGGACATTGGAGATATTATGGGCACTCTCTTCGATTACCCCGTGCAAAGAGCTGCTTTCCGCGCGCATCAGGCTGTCTTCTGCCTTAAGTTCGCGACTCTTCCTGCGATGGGAAATGTAGTTGCGGGCCAGCAGCAATATGGCGATGAACAACAGAATGCCAATAGCGGTGCCTTTGCCAAAACTGATGATGGTAAGGATCGTACCGGCAGCAATGAAGGCTACGATGGCCGTCATGAACCAACCGCCGATCACGTTTAGAACCCCCGCCACGCGGTACACTGCACTTTCACTGCCCCAGGCCTTATCGGCCAGGGAGGTACCCATCGCCACCATAAAGGTTACATAGGTGGTGGAAAGCGGTAATTTATAGGATGTGGCCACAGAGATCAGGATCCCGGCTACCATCAGGTTTACCGCGGCACGCACCATGTCAAAGGCAGGGAGTTCGTGGACTTTTCCTTTATTTAGCTTGATTACAGGTTTTTCAAAGCGCTTGCTGATTTTGCTTTGGATGGCCTGAGGGACTACCATTTTTGTATAGGTCCCGATCAAAAGGGAGAAACGCACAAGGCTTCTGGAAAGGAAATTGGGCTCAAACCGCTCCTTTGCCTCGCCTTCGCGGGCCAGGTTGATTTCCGTATCCGCCACGTAACGCGCCTTTTTCGAAAACCAGAGGGTCACCACCATTACCAGGCCGGAGATAAAGAGGAGGATGGTAGGTGTCGGCACCTTGGACGCAAGTATATTCATACTGAAGGAGGTTGCCTCAACCCCGCTTACGGTCCAGGCTTCATAGGACTGATAGGCCGCGATCGGGACACCGATAAAATTTACCAGATCGTTTCCGGCAAATGCCAGGGCCAGGGCAAATGTGCCAACGGCAATGATTACCTTATAAATATTCGTTTTGGCCAGTTGAATCAGGGCAAGGGATAACAGGGACCAGAAGACGATGCTGCCGATAATAATCGGGACTACCTGAGCCTCCAGGAATTCCGAGATCTGCATGCCTCCGATAATCGCATAGGACTCGCCTGCGAACGGGGTGCCTTTGATCCCCTTCATAAAGATGAAATAGGTAATGGCCGACAATGCGATCCCGCCGAATACGGCACCTACCCATTTGGCCTTTTTCTGGAAATCATAGGACAACAGCAATCGGGAAACCCATTGTACGAGAGCCCCTATGGTGAAGGCAACCGCCACGGATAGGAGGATCCCCATGATAATTTCCGTAGCCTTTGAGGTGTTGATAAAAGTAACAACGTCCCCGAAGCTCCCGCCTGAATTGGCGATCTTGATCAGGGCCATGGCTACCGCCGCACCCAACAACTCAAACACGATAGATACGGTGGTTGAGGTAGGCATCCCAAGCGTATTGAAAAAGTCGAGCAGGAGGATGTCCGTGATCATGACGGCCATGAAAATGAACATGATCTCGTCAAAGTAAAATTCACCGGGATTAAAAATACCCTTTCTTGCCACTTCCATCATTCCGCTGGAAAAAATGGCTCCAAAAGCAATACCCAGGCTGGCCACGATCATGATGGTCCGGAATGAAATGGCCTTGGAACCAATGGCAGAGTTCAGGAAGTTAACCGCATCGTTACTCACCCCTACCACCAGGTCTGCGATGGCCAGGGCCGCCAGGGCGATTATCATCAGGAGATATATGTTATCCATGTCCTTTTAAATCAATTTTGTAAAATTCAAAAATGTGTTCTGTATGGGTGTTATCCAAAGGTTATATTACAATTAAAAATGCATATCCACCTGCAGTCGCCACATCAATTCGTCCGGGTTGCCGTCCCGGTCCAGATAACTCACGTCGGTTTGCACTTTCAATTTATGGCCTACTACATATTTGGAAAAGCCCAGGGTGTATTGGTCCTGTCCGCTCAGGCCGGTTGGTCCGCTGTCCGGGTTGATATGAGTAAATCGACCCGCCAGTTCCCAGTCATTCCTCAGTAGATAGCCCGTTTGCAAGTTGATGGCATTACCTACCTCAACGATGTCGCCAGTAGGCGTGCCGTCAGCGTTCAGGGCAACAGGATCATCCGCGCTGCGCGACGCATACTCCGCCATGAGCGAAAAGCCCTGGTATTTGAACATGGCATCCACAAAAACGGTGCTAATCGGGGTCTCGTAGAAACCGGTATCGGTGAACATATAGGTACCCAGGTTGCTCCGCGTCCTTACGGCATTGTGATTGTAGTCATAGGTGGCTGCGAGCAATAGCTTTGGTGCCGGTTCCCGGACCAGGTCCGCCCCGGAATAATCTCCGCTCTTGGCAAATTCCCCGAAAGGCAATAATTCCAGGCGTCCGGTATACTGATGCCCCCCCAGATTTCCTTCCGTAACGTTCCTGCCCTCTCCCTGTGAGAAAGCGAAGATTTCACGCAAGAGCATCTGGTCGGTCAATTGGGTGTGGTGGCGGAGTTGGAAACCGATATCCCGGTCAATATTGAAGCGGCTGTTCAGCAGGGAGCGATCTACGAGTTGGAGGTTTCCGGAAGAAATGACCCGTTCGATATTACCGGGCAACTTGGTTTGGCCTGCCCATAAAACGAAGTTTTCATAGAAGTTCCATTTAATAACCGCATCGAGTATGTAGCGCGGCGTATTCCGGGTAAATTCCGAGACGCCGGAGATATCGCGGTTGGACAAGCCCAATTCGATCTTGTATTCGAGCTTGGGGCTGAATGCATATCCGTCGAATTTAAGTCGCGCCCGACGGATCAAAAAATTAGTGCTTGGGTCTACCAGGGAGCCTTCGTCGTTCTTGCTCCATTCAGCAATGCTCAGGAATTGCATGCGCGCCCCTATTTTCATGGTCCAGCTGCTATCCTGGCCTACCAGGTTAAACAGTCCTTTTCCAAAAGCCGGGGCATTTTCTTGTTGTGCATAGGAAGCCCAGGAGAACACGAATAGTGCGAAGGCCACCCGAATCCGGGTATTCATCAGAAGTTTAGTTTTTTGTCGCTGCAAAAGTCCGGATTCCGTGTTAAGCCTGAGTTAACTTAACATTATAACATCTGCAGAAAACAAAAAAACTGCCTTGGCCAGAGGCAGTTAGGTGTAATCATATAAAAACAGTTGACAAAAACTAAACTCTATATGAAACACGGATTGTGTTTAAACACTCTTCAAAATAAGAATGGCGAGATGATATAATGGTAATCCGAATATTAAGGAATCGTCAATTTATCGGAGAGTAGGACTAATGTAAAATACTAATAATAAGATTGATACGTTTTTAATGTAAATTAAATGTTATGTAATAGTTGATTTAAAGTTAAAGAAGAATTATATTTAAGATCTAAAATAAAGATGATGAGGACTTTGATTGTAATGGCGTTGTTACTTCCGGCATTGATGGTTGCCCAGCAGGAACCCCGCGATGTTAATTATCTGGATGAAGAGAAGCTGATTGAGGCGGTTTATTACCACGATAATGGTGAAGTGAGTCAAAAAGGCACTTTTAACCTGCAAGGTGAACTGCATGGGACCTGGATCAGCTATGATGAAGCCGGGAATAAAGTGGCAATGGGCAACTATGAGAACGGCCGTAAAAATGGCAAGTGGTTCTTTTGGGGAGCCGAAACCCTAAAAGAAGTCGATTACGATCAGAATACCATAGCTTCCGTCCAAGAATGGAAAGGGGCATCAAGGCTGGCAGTGAATCGCTGATAGCTATCTGATAAAACAAAAAAAGCCGCATCCTGATAAGGATGCGGCTTTTTTTAATGTTGGTTCTTAATTGATGCCTACGGTCCAGCCGGCACCCCAGCTGCTAACATCCGTTCCGGTTCCGTTCCCGTCGCCGGAAATGAAATCCGCCTCGGTAAAGGTAAACCCTGTATCGTTCTTCAATTTCGTAGTTACGTTGTTGAAGGTAACGTCGATCACCTGCAGCAGGTCGTCCAGGACACCCTGACCAGTCGGGTTGTCCCCGGTGTCGCCGTCCAGGTCAAAGCCTTCGTCAAAATCATTCAGTACCACGTTGGTAAAAATGCCTTGCGTGCCTGCACGCAGACGAATGGCCTCGCTGGCATCATTGGCCCCGGCAACGGTTACGTTGGTAACGTTGGGAGCGGAGAAATAACCGCCCTCGTTGCTGAAATCGGTATTGTAGCCGTCGCATTCGAAAGCCTTGTCGTGGGAGGCACCGTGCTGTACATAGACATCGGTAATGGTTCCGGTATATCCTTCAGTCCAGTCCACGGAGTCATCCTCGCAGTTAACTACGGCCAGTTGGCTTACGTTAACGGTCCCGCCAAAGAATTCCACGCCGTCGTCAGAACCTTCAAAGATCTGAATGTGGTCAATGATGGTGCTGTTGCCAACCCCATATAGGGACAGGCCATTCAACTCGGCATTCCCGTCGATGGCACCCCCGGCATATTCAATCCGGACGTATTGCACGGTACCGGAGTTGTCGGATGGCGTATTGCCGCCATAGGACAGGCCGCCAACCTCTGAGGTAGCGGTATCTTCGCTGCCATCTGCAGTGGAGTTGATCGGAGCACGACCGCAAAGTACCAGTCCGCCCCAGTCTCCTGCTCCGGGAGCACTTGCGTTGGAAGTCATCACGATGGGCTCGGAGGCGGTTCCTACGGCGTTGATCTGAGCGCCCTGTTGGATGGCGATATAAGCGTTAACGCCTACGGGTTGCGCCTTGATCGTCAGGCCGGCAGGAATGGTCAGGGTAGTACCGCTGGCCATCAGGACCGGGCCCGTAATGATGTACTCGGTATCCGCGTCAAGCACCAGATTCTCCGTATAAACCCCGCTGAGGTTTACGGTTTGGTCCGTGGGCTCCTCGCCGCCACCACCGGAATTGTTGTTGGTGGTGTTGTTTACGACACTGTTATCGTTGATAACAATATCAGAGGTATCGTCGCTTTCGCAAGAAGCAAGTAAGGCTGCGGCAATACCCAGGGTTAATAGCGTCTTCTTCATGTTACGTGTAGTTTATTAGTAGTATTAGAATTTATAGGCGAGGGTAAGACCCAGATTTACCCCCAGGTTATATTGGCGTATGGTTACGTCACCGATTCCGGTGTTTTCTCTCACTAAGGAGATATCCGGGTTCAAAAGGTTTTTGGCACTCAGGTTCACTTCCAGGTGTTCCCCGATCTCGTTTTGCCAGACAAAGTCCAGTGTGGGAACGGCCCGCTCCACAATATTTCCAAGGCTCCCGGCACCCAGCGAAAAGATGCGGTCCGAGAAATAGGAGAATACCACGGTGGCTTTGGGTTTGTAATCCCCGATCACCGGGCTAAAGTTCAGGTCCGCATTGATGATAAAAGGGGAGGCCCCTTCCAATTCGTCCGAATCCCGGTCAAAGGCGGTACCGAAAGTGTTCTGACTTCCGGCCGGGATATCTTTCAGGTCCTGATTGGTATGCGTGTAAGCGGCATTGAGGCCCAGCGACACGATGGCGTTCTCGTCGGCATCGTACAGCAGGTTCTTGCGAACTTCCAGTTCGGCCCCGTAGACATCTGCCTGGTCGCCGGTGCGGAAATAGCGCTGGGTTCCGGTAGCATCTGCGGCAACCACCCGGTTTACCGGATCCTTGATGGATTTGGCGAAGAGTGAAAGGGACAGGATCTCGCCCCGTTCCATAAACCACTCGTACTTCAGGTCGTAGTTATAGACATCGGAATAGGTGGCTCCGGTGCCATCCAGCCCGCCCAACAGGTCCGGGTTACCACCCACGCGCTGCGTTACGGATTCATAGACAAAGGGGGCTACTTCCTTGAATTCCGGGAAGGAGGCCGTCTTACTGAAGCCCAGACGCAGGTTGGCGTCCTCGCTCAGGGAATACCTTACGTTCAGCGAGGGGGCAAAAATGTTTTCGTATACGGAACGACTTCCCGGATCGTCCGGGCGGATATTGATCACGTCGTACACCACTTTTTGTGAGAAGGATTCCAGGCGGATCCCCGGCACGATGAGCCATTTTTCACTGGGCGTCCACTGCGCGGTAACAAAGCCTGCATGGATGTTCAGGTTCCCTTTATAGGTATTCTCGGGGAGCCCGGGCCGGTTGCGGTTGCCGATCTCGTTGTTGATGGGGTTGAGCACCAGCAGGTCCCACAGGCCGCTGCCGTTGGGGATGTCTATGTTGGTGACGTCAAAGATGGTATTCAGGTTATTCACGTCGGTGACCGGGGTCCCGTCGCGATCCTGGATCTCATAACCGTAGCGGATGCTGTTAAAGCGACGTTCCTTGCGACGGCCATTGTATCCGAAGCCAAGGGTGAGTTTCTCGGAGGCCTTGTAGCCCAGATTCATGTAGCTGTTGAGCTCGTCGTCTTCAATGCTCTGGAAGAACCTCTGGTTGTCGAAAGGGATGTTGGTGTAGAACACAGGATTGGTAGCCGGATCGTTGTCCAGTGCCAGCTGGTAGTTTTCAAGGGTAATCCGTTTCCGGTCCGGTTCATCGGAGAACACCTTGTTGAATCCGGTGCCCCAGTCCAGCGTCCAGGTTTCGTCCCAGCTGTGCTGGCCGTTCAGTTGGTTTACAAAGATCATGTCCTGGTTGAACTGCACGTTCATCACATAGAACCCCTGATCCGTATCCAGGATGGCATCCCGGTTGGTTCCCTGTCCGTTCACCCCGTAATAGCCTACCGCATCCGTGGCGCTGTTGATGAACAGGGAGGTATAACTCACCTTGTGGTACGGGTTGATCCGGAAGCTAACGTTGCCAAGGGCCGTTGTAGTGGTCTCATAGCTGTATTCGTTGACCTCGGGGAAGTCTACCTTCAGTACGTTGGTAAAGTCCCGCGCCGGGCCTTCGCGATAGCTGTAACCGCTGTCAAAACTGGCAGATCCGAAAATGCTCAGCCTGGACTGCTCCCAAAGGTTCCAGGAAGTACCCGCCTCAAAAGAGCCGTTCAGGTTAATCGGGGACCAGGCCGGCTGGGGATCCACTCCGTGCGACAAGACCACGGCGAAGGGATCGTTGTCATAACGGTTGTAGAAGCCGTAGGCGCTGGGGCCTTCCGAACGCACGAAGTCCGTGCCCGAAGCATTGGTATTGACCCCGCTTCCCAGCGTCACTTTGGCATAGCCGTCCCCCAGGTATTCCCGGGAATCGATATTGACGTTCCCCGCGGCGAAATCCGCATAGAACGCAGCGGAGTAGGCTTTGCTGACCGCTACATTGTCCATGATGCCGGACGAGAAGAGGTTCAGGTCGATATTCTTTTTGTTGACGTCGTTGGACGGCAGCGAGAGGCCGTTCATGGTCGTGTTCTGATACCGGTCTCCCAGGCCGCGCACATAAACGTCGTCCGAGCCCTGTTGTTTTGAGATCCCCGAGATTTGAGAAACCGCGGCAGCCGCGTCGTCGATGCCCTTCAGGCTCAGCGCTTCCGCGCTGATCGCCTCCTGGATCACCAGTGCTTTTTTCTGCTGGAGCAGCAAGGCTACTTCGGAATCCTTTGCGGCTGAGGTAGTTACCACCACTTCGTCCAGGGAAACCCCTTGATTGGCGGACATGGGAACGTTAAGTTCGGTCACATTGCCCGCAACAACGGCTACATCCGGGATCTCAACCGTCTCGTAACCCAGGAAGCTAAAGACCACCGTGTAGGTGCCCGGCTCCAGGCCATCCAGTTCATAGAGGCCGTCAAAATCAGAGGTAGTACCTTTGGTAGTCCCCTTGATCAGCACGTTGGTGAAGGGCAGGGGTTCATCATTCAACTCCCGGTCCGATACAAGGCCCACGATGGAGCCGGTCTGCTGGGCATACATTCCCAGGGCGCAGAAGAAGATGAACAGACTTGATATATATTTCATTTTCAATTCTTCCATTTCGACCGCAAAGAACGCAGGCTGTTGTAAGGTTGGGGTTAGCCCCGGATTAAACCTTCTTTGCGTTATTGTTAGAAAAAGGTTAGCAGATTACCTCAGTGTTAAGCCGTGGGAAATGCCCTTCGGGCATGGCGCCCAAAAAGTGGTATCTTGCGGCTTTATTCTTCAGAAATGATGCAATGGGAGCGGCTCTTATCGCTTAAGAGACACGGAGATACGCATAAAAGGCTGCGTGCGGAACAAGACGAGACCCGCCTGGGTTTTGAAGTGGATTACGACCGCATCATTTTCTCGCCCTATTTCCGCAGCCTGCAGGACAAGACCCAGGTGATCCCCCTTTCCAAGACAGATTTTGTGCATACGCGGCT
>JBNKHB010000027.1:0-16933 GCA_050290125.1 Robiginitalea sp. | reverse complement strand
GGATATCATATTAGGCGCTTTACAGGCGAATATCTCCCGTAATTACCCTTCCGTAAGCGGTATTATATTGACGGGTGGCCTGCTGCCCGAGGAAACCATCGTTAAGCTCATTGAGGGGCTCTCGGAGGTCGTGCCCATTGTTTCTGCATCCGGGGGGACGTTTTCCGTCACAAACATGATCGGGGGCGTACACCCCCAGATATATGCGGGGAATACCATGAAAATCGAGGCCTCCCTGGAGGACTTCAGCCTGTACGTTCCGGAAGAGGCTCTGGCAGAGCGGCTGATCACTTTCCAGGCGGAAGGCATTACGCCAAGGATGTTCCAGTATAACCTCTTGAAGAAGGCCAAATCCGAGCGCAAACGGATCGTGCTGCCGGAAGGTACGGATGCCCGCATACTGGGGGCTACCTGCGACCTGGTGCGCCAGGGTGCAGCCGATATCACGCTGCTGGGCAATCCCGAAGAGATTAGGGCGCGGGCAACACAACTAAACCTGGACCTCGATTTGGATTCGGTCCAGATTCTTGATCCCAGGAACGCACCGCAGTTTGAAGCCTATGCCGAAACGCTGCGGGAATTGCGCAAGCACAAGAATATGGACCTGACCATGGCACGGGACCTCATGGCCGATGTGTCCTATTTCGGCACCATGATGGTCTATAAGGGGGATGCCGACGGGATGGTTTCCGGGGCGGCCCATACCACCCAGCATACCATCTTGCCCGCCCTGCAGTTTGTCAAGACCCGGCCGGGGGTGTCGCTTGTGTCCTCGGTCTTCTTTATGTGCCTGCCGGACCGGGTTACGGTCTTCGGAGACTGTGCGATCAACCCGAATCCGGATGCCGCGCAACTGGCGGAAATTGCCATCTCTTCCGCGGATACTTCCCTGGCTTTCGGGATAGAGCCCAGGATCGCCATGCTTTCCTATTCTTCGGGCAGCTCCGGACAGGGCGCCGATGTGGACCGCGTGCGGGAGGCTACCCGGCTGGTGCGCGAACGCAGGCCGGACCTGAAGGTCGAAGGCCCCATCCAGTACGATGCCGCCGTGGATGCGGAGGTGGGGCGAAGCAAGTTGCCCGATTCGGAGGTCGCGGGCCGCGCCACCGTCTTTATCTTCCCGGATCTGAATACGGGTAACAACACCTATAAGGCCGTGCAGCGGGAGACCGGCGCACTGGCCATCGGTCCCGTCCTGCAAGGCCTCAACAAACCCGTAAATGACCTGAGCCGCGGATGCACTGAAGAGGATGTTTTCAATACGGTCGTCATTACCGCCATACAAGCACAGGAGGAATCAGAGACCGCAGCTCAGCAAGCCCAACAGCATGAAGGAAAAGCTCATACTCGTACTTAACTCGGGAAGCTCATCCCTTAAATTCCAGGTACTTGCCATGCCCTCCGAGCAACGGATCTGCCAGGGCATGGCGGAGCGCATCGGAACCACCGGCCCAAGGCTTATTTACAGCCGCGGCGAAGACCGCCTGGAAAAGGAACTGGACGCTCCGGATCACCGGAGGGCGCTGGACGCGATCGTGTCGGCCCTGCTGGACGCGGATACGGGAGTCCTGGGAAGTGCCGACGAAATTGCTGCCGTCGGGCATCGCGTGGTGCACGGCGGGTCCCGGTTTAGCCGGACCACGGTGGTGAACAGGGAGGTCAAAGAGGCCATCCGCGCCCTGTCCCGGCTGGCTCCCCTGCACAATCCACACAATCTGGAAGGGATCGAACTGTCGGAACAGCGTTTTCCGGCGGCCGTGCAGGTAGCCGTATTCGATACCGCATTCCACCGCAGTATCCCGGAGCATGCCCGCAGATATGCGATCCCGCCGGAATTCTACGAAGAACACGGGATACAGGTCTACGGTTTTCACGGCACCAGCCATAAATATGTATCGGAGCAGGTAAAGGAGTTCCTGCCGCCCGACGGCAAGCTTATCAGCCTCCATTTGGGGAGCGGTTGCAGCGCCACGGCCATCCGGGGCGGGAAGAGCCTGGACCACAGTTTGGGGTTTACCCCGTCCGGCGGATTGGTCATGGGGTCGAGAAGCGGAGACATCGACCATGGGATCGTCTTTTTCCTTATGGAAAACCTGGGGTTTACCATGGAGCAGGTGAAGCGCCTGCTGAGTTCGGAGAGCGGCCTGAAAGGGCTTACCGGGATGAGCGATCTGCGGGACATCGAAGGTGCTGCGGCAGCAGGAGATGCTACCTGCCGCCTGGCCCTGGAAATCACTGCCTACCGGATCCGCAAATATATCGGCGCCTATACCGCCGCCCTGAACGGCCTGGACGGACTGGTATTTACGGCCGGGATCGGGGAAAACTCATCGCTGATACGCGAAATGGTTTGCCGGGACATGGGGGCGCTCGGCATCCACCTGGACCCTGCCCGCAACCTGGATCCGGGCAGCGGGCTGCAAGCCTTGCACAGCCCGCAATCCAAGGTGCGGATCTGGGTGGTCCCCACAGATGAGGAATTGGAGATCGCGCGGCAGACTTTTGCCGTTCTCTAGTTCAACCTGTGTAAAGGAATGCTTACCATTTTCGGGCGTAACCGAAAACCATTCTCTTGAACTCCCTGAAATCGGCGCCGAACACCCGAACTTTATCCGAAAGCTTCTGGTGTTGAACCCGGTAATCGGAATCGGCCAATCCGGCTTCACCCTTCTCAATGCGGCTCAGCAGCCGTTCGTGGGACTGGATTTCTTCCTCCAGGTAATCGTACAGCAATTCGTGCAGCTTATCCAGGTTTTGCAGGAGCTTACTGTAGTTTGTTCCGTCCGAGGCCCCTTCTTTGCGGCCCTTAAGCAGGTTTCCGAAGAAACGGGTTTCGTCCTTCCAGAAGGCTACGGTGTCCAGCCACTCCTGGCTCTGAATATGCAGGCCCTCCAGGCTTTGAGGCAACAGGTAGTCCGTACGCGCGGTTAATTTTTTAAGCGTCATGGCATTTTTTTATGATTCAAATAAGCGGTCGTTCATCTGGTCGCGGAGCAGGTCGCGAGCATTTTCCAGGAGCTCTTCTACTTCGGCTTCGTCCAGGCTTTTGATCCGGGCGATTTCATCGGAACTGAATCCCTCCAGGGTGGCAAGTTCAAAGACGGAACGGGCGTCTGCAGGCATTCCGTACAGGGCGGTATCCAGATAGCGTTTGACCTTTTTTTGGCCGCGCTCCGTATCCATCAGGGCCATCAGGTCCTCATGCGCATCGTCCAGGTAGATATTACGCAGGATGTAATGATGGTCCCGGTAGGAGATGTCATCCAGGTCTGTCAGCAGGATCAGGTCACCATCGCCGTCCGTGCTGAAGGATTCATCCAGCTTTTCGAGTTCGGCCTGGTAATAATCCTCTACGTTCTCGTTGTAGTACGCCTCAAAGATCTCCTCCACTTCCATGTCCTCCAGCAATTTTTCGGCGCGCTTGAACAACCAGGCGTGAAAGGCGTCTGCAGAGGGCACATCCTCCAGGTGGTCGTATACCTCAATAAAGAGCTGGTCAAAAAAATCGTCCGGCTTGTATTTGTTGTGGGAAATGACCCCTTTGCTCAGGGCCAGGCGAAGGCCGCGCGTGATATATCTTTTAACGGCGGGTAAAAGGGTTATCAATTTTTCATTGAATTCCTTCCGTTTGTCCGCTGCGCGAAGCTCGCTGAGTTCCTTATAACTGGCTGCCACATAGCGCCGGAATTCTTCCTTGCGCTTGTCGTATAAAACGTGCTCTTTCATGATGAACCCTATTGTGGTTACTCCCTTCAAGGTCCGTATATCGGGGCCTAAATAAAATGATCTTTATCAGTTCACCGGCCTGCGGACTACCCGAATTCGGCGAGGCGCTGGAGGCGGTTGCGGTCCGAAATGATGATCCTGTGGGATTTGCCCATGCGGATGACCCCTTCCGCCTTTAATTCGGATAAGGCCCGGATGGTGGTTTCGGTTGCTGTCCCGACCATACCGGCCAGATCCTCTCTGGCAATTTCCACACCTTCCTGGTCATTGCCTTCGATCATCCCCGATTGCTGGAGCTTGAGCAGCGTCTTGGCCATGCGCTGCTTTACGGGCCAGTACGCCATCTGGACCAGTTGTTGCTGCATGTCTATCAGGTTGCCGGAAATCAATTCCATGAATTTGTGTGAGACCTCATGGTTGTGGTCCAGCAGATGAATGAAATCGGCTTTGGGGATGGCATAAATTTCAGAAGGTTGCATGATAGTGGCCGTGGTGAGATATAGCCCGTCCGGGTTCAGCAGGGAAAGCTGGCCCAGGAACTGCCCGTTCCCGTGCAACCCGGTCACCAGCTCCTTCCCGGCCTCGGTGGCCATATGCGTCTTGATCAGGCCGCTTCGGATATAGTACAGATGATGGGCCGCGTCACCTTCAAGGTATAGGAAGGCCCCGGGTTCATAGGTCCTGGCATAGTACTTACGCTCAATATGGTCCAGATTCAGGTAGGCTGAAGCCTCTTCCATAAATTTCCGGATACCCTCCACGTCCCTGCCGAATTCCTTCTGCAGGAATTCATGTTTAGAGAGTCTGGATTCGATGGCGGCCAGCAGGTCCTCTTCCTCAAAGGGCTTGGTGAGGTAATCGTCCGCTCCCTGGTTCATACCCTTTCGGATATCTTCCTTTTCCGTCTTGGCGGTAAGAAAGATGAATGGGATCCGACGGGTCTCGGTATGCTGTTGCAGGGCCTCAAGTACCTGGTAACCGTCCAAACCCGGCATCATGATATCGCAAAGGATCAGATCCGGCCGGAAGTCCCTGGCGCTGCGTATCCCGGAGCGGCCGTCGGGGCTGGTAGCGGTTTCGTAACCCGCCAGTTCCAGTATATCTGCCGTGTTCTCGCGTACGTCGGCATGGTCTTCAACGATCAGTATTCGTTTCATCATTAATGGGTTTAAATGTTCGGGGCAGATTCAAGATAAAGGTGCTTCCCTTGTCAGGGATACTCGTAAAGCGGATCTCGCCGCCCATCAGACCGGTATATTGCCTGACAATATGAAGGCCAAGGCCTGTACCGGGGATATTCATGGCATTGCGCGCCCTGTAAAAACGGTTGAAGAGCTGGGGGTGCTCCTCCTGCGGAATACCCATCCCCTGATCGCGGATGGTTACCTCAACAAGGTCCCCGCGCCCGTGGATCCCTATATGGATCTCACTGTTTTCGGGGGAATACTTTATGGCGTTGGAGAGCAGGTTTACCAGGATTTGCCGGGTGAGTTTGGAATCCAGGAAGACCATGGGATCCGTCAATTTGCATTCCTCCGAAAAATGCTGGCCCACCTTCAGGTTGGCCTCGAGTTCGTCCAGGACGGAACGCAGCAGCGACAGCAGGTCGAATTCGGAAGGCTGGCAATAAATTTCGCCCTCTTCCAGGCGGCTCAGGGAGAGGAAATCATCAAGGATCACCACCAGGTTCCGGACATTGTTCTTGATCTGGCGGATGTAGCGTTCCCGTTTGCTTTCGCTTCCGGCCTCATTTTGTTTGCCGATCAATATGGCGGAAGACAGGATGGCGCTCAGGGGGGTGCGGAATTCATGGGAAGCCATGGACATGAATCGCGATTTGAGGTCGTTCAGTTCCTGTTCCGTCTCAAGGGCCCTTACCAATTCGCGTTCCGTGCTTTTCTGCTCGGTAATATTGCTGAATACCAGCAGGGCCCAGCGCACCTCCTTGTCGATCTTCAGGGGTGTGGAGTTTACCTGGTAACTGCTTTGTTCGTGTTCCAGTTCAAAGCTCAGGTGCTCGCCGCGCAGGGTCTTGTTTGCCATCCGCCGTAGGTAGCGACATTGAAGTTGGGTAAATCCGGGGACGGTCTCCACGGATTTCCCCGAATAGTCCCAGCTGTCTATTCCCAGTCCTGTTATTTCCTCCCCTTCCAGGTGTACAAAATTCAGGGCAGTATCGATGACCATGATCACGCCATTCGGGAAATTCCGGGCCATTGCGTCGAACAGGACCTGGTTGGCCAGTGCCCGCGCTTCCGCCTCCCGGGTGGTCTGGATTTGTTCTTGCAGGCTTAGGTTCGTCTGACGGAGCTGGTCCACCGTATCCCTTACTTCCCGCGTGCGGTCCTCTACGCGCTCCTCCAGGGTTCGCGCGTAGGCTTCCAGCTGTACCTTGCCCTCCTCCAGCTGTCGCCGGTACCTGTATCGTTCCACGGCTACTCCGGTCAGGTTCAGTACTTCCCGGATGGTATCCAAGTGTTCTTTTGTGGGTTCCCCGGGCCGTTTGCGGTAAAGGGTACAGGTACCCAGGACTTCCCGGGAAGCGGACAGGACAGGAAACGCCCAACTGGCGTGTATTCCGTGGGGAACCAATTCGGTGCAGGGTTGAGGCCGGCCTTCCGTATCCACGGTATCTTTGATGATCACCACCTGCCGTTCCAGGGCGGCCTTCCCGCAGGGGCAATCCGACGTTGGAACTACCTCCACCCGCTCATAATACTCCTTTAGGTCGTCGGGCAGCCCATAGGAAGCCAATGAACGCAGTTCACTGGTGTCGGGATGGTACAGTGAGATCAGCGCAGCATCGGAACCGGTTTGCGCAACCATCAATTCCGCCAGACTTTCCCCGGTGCGCACCAGCGGCAGGTCCTCCGTTATGCCGCGAAGGATATCGCGCACCCGGTCTTTCCGAACCGACTCTGCGATTCGCTGGCTCACGTCGCTCATCACTCCGATAAAGTGGGTGACATTCCCCTTGCCGTCTTCGATAGGCGTTAATGTCAGCTCGTTCCAGAACTCGCTGCCGTCCTTCCTGTAACTCCGGATGACCTCAGTGAAGGATTCATACTTGTCCAGTGCTTTTTTCAGGCGTCGGACGGATGGCTGGCTCAGGTCGTCCAATTGCAGGAAGCGGCAATTCCTGCCAATGATTTCTTCCTGGGTATACCCGGTGATTTCCGTAAAGGCCTTATTCGAATAGATTACCGGAAAGTCCGGGATACGGGCGTCGGAAACCACGATCCCGTTCCCCGCGGCTTCCAGGGCGCGGTTGCGGATCTCCAGCACTTTTTGAATGGCCTTTGCCCTGGATACGTCCCGAACGATGGAGAGGATGTTGTGATTATTCATGGGCACGATCCGGGCCTCGTAAAAGGTTTCCGGCGAAGTACCCATGCTGAATTCCAGATGTTGCGCCTTGCGGTTTTTACGGATTTTGGCGATGGCCTCCCGGAACCTTTTGGTTAATTCCGGGGGAAACAGTTCTTTCATGTTCCTACCGGGGATGACCACATCGGCATCAAAGAGCGCCCCGTCCAGGGGCGGATAGTAGTCCAGGAAATTACCGTCAAAATCCTGAATGAAAATGCTGTCCGGGATGGCTTCCAGCAGGGCATTCAATTTGGTTTGGTAGGATTTATAGAGCATCTCCCCAGGTCCGCCTTCCCTCAGGTCGTGCAGGAAAACCAACTGCAGTTCATCTTCTTCCAGCAAGGGCCCGAACCGGACTTCCACCGGGATGGAACCTCCGCTTTTAGCCCGGACGGAATACCGTGCAACCTTGGTCTTGTCTCTGAATTCAACGGTAAGGTGTTCTTCCCGGCTGAGAAGCGTCCAGACGGATTGCCCCTTTAATTCTGCGGAGTTATACCCTAATAGCCGTTCTGCCGAGGCGTTTAGCTGAATGATACACCCCTCGGGATTGAGCAGTATAAGGCCCTCGGCCGTTTTCCCCGAGGCCAGGCTGCTGAAGCGTTGCTCTGCCACGGTATCCATATAGCTGAAATTAAGGGAAGTGGATTTGATTAAAGGTATGAAGGAAGGCACGGGAAAAGTATGACAAGTGTCATGTAAATCGGTGAGCCATCAGATAAAAGCCCCGTCCGGCCATACGGCCAAACGGGGCTTTTTTGAATGTTGTAGCGATCAGGTACCGGTGCCTTCAAGCGCGTTTTCCGATGTAACCGTCTGCGTGCAACATGGTTTCATGGGAATCTTACCCTACTTCGATTACCTTGGGCGGTCTTTTTTTGGCCGATTCCTTCTTGGCGAGGTTAAACCGGAGGATACCGTCTTTGTACTTGGCCTCGATCTCTTCCTCTTTAACGGATTCGGGAAGCATCATGGAGCGTTCAAATGAAGTGTAGTTGAATTCACGCCGGGTGTATTCTTTTTTCTTTTCTTCCTCGGTGTGTTCCTTCTCGGCGGAAATGTTCAGATAACCGTCTTCAATTGTGATCTCAAAATCTTTTTTGGCAAAGCCCGGGGCTGCCAGTTCAATTTCAAAATGGTCATCTGTTTCCCGGATATTCATTGCAGGTTCCACGGTTTTTCCGTTCCAGAAATCGGTGTTCATAAGACCGGAACTCCACATGCGGCGATCAAAAAAATCGTCCATGTCAAACATGTCTGATGACAGCAGGTTTGCGAAGGGCCGCCGTCTAAATTTAACAAGGGTCATAACATAGTTTTTTTAGGGTTATACATAGCTGAAAAATCATCCTTGAAATTACGGTGAGAAGGCCATTTTTGAAATGATCCAGATCATCGGGACGGGAGGTGGCCCGGGTGATTTTTGTTAGGGCCGAACACCTTTCTTACGCGCTTCGCTCGTGATCCGGGCCGGGCGGCTCGCAGTACTGGATTACTCACTGCGTTCGTGATCCAGTGGATCGGCCGCTGCTGCAAATAGGAATCCCGCATGCGCTTTCGCGCATGCCGGGCTTTTCATTTCCTCCGAAAGCTCAAATAAATTTGGCTTTCTCCGGAAATAAAAATCCCGTGCCTTGCGGCGCGGGATTCCTGAGTGATGTGGGATATACTGGATTCGAACCAGTGACCTCTGCCCTGTCAAGGCAGCGCTCTAAACCAACTGAGCTAATATCCCTTTAAGGGCGTGCAAGTTCGCAAAAATTTCGGACTGCGTAAAGCGCTTGCCAAAAATAGCTGGTCCGGAGGGTAAAAAAACCGAAGACCTGACTGGCAGGCCTCCGGTTCTTGGTTAAAGGTTGGTTGTGGTAAATAAGTTCCTGGCTCCTATTCCGGACCCATGGACGCCACCCGTTCGTAGAGGATGGTGTATTCAAAGCCTTCGGGCATCAGTTCTCCCATCTTGGTCTGGGAGAGAACGTTTTGCCAATCGGCATTCAATGGCTCCGAGGAATAGGCCAGGTATTTCATGGCGTCGGCCATGGTATTGAAGCCATCCCAGGTCAGTACGCTGAACCGGGCATTATTGCCCTTCGGCATGATTACGGACATCATGCCCCAGGAGGTCATTCCGATGGATCCGCTATCGATGCTTTTCTGGTGCAGCGGTTTCCAAAGCGTTTTATTCTCTTCGATAAAGCCACCCAAATCGTTGGGATTCGCGTAGTTTACAACGGCGTATTTGTAGTCGCCCATAATGGCGTCATCCAGCTGTAACCAATAATCGAAAGTCGTCGGCGCAAAGGAGTTGGTCTCCACCATGTTCGGCGATACGCCCATTTTCTGCAGGTTATCTGCGGTCCAGACCTTTCCGGGGTCGGCCTTATCGATGGACTCATAGGAGTTGACAAATACGTAATTGGGCGCCCCCTCTTCCGTTATGCCTACCTTGCGCCAAAGGGACCAGCCTGCCATATTGCCCTGGTCGATGGCTGCGCGGGCCACCTTGGCCCAGTAGTTGGTCTCCTTGTTCACGAATTCGGCTTCCCGGTCCGACGGGACCGCCCGGTACTGCAAGTAAACTACCTGCTGACCAAAGGCACTGCCGGCGATCAAGCAAGCAAGGATCAAAAGTTTACATGTACGTGTTCTCATAATTAAGTGGTTTTGGTTGTCCTAAAAAGGTAGTGCAAATCAGGCAATTAAGACTGTGAATAATACCCTACACCATTTGTATCGGGCAGGTCCGAAAGTCGGATGTTTTACTGAATGGGATGGGGGGTGCGGCCTGCGGATCGCATGGCCGGAAAGCGGTCTAAAGGAAGTCCAGAACGCGCTCCAGCGCCATCCCTCGCGAGCCTTTTACAAGGACTGTGGCCGGGGCCTTCAGGGGAGAGGATGTTAAAGTCTTGGATAACTCTGCAAAGGTCCGGAAGCGGTCTGTGGGCAAACCGCTGGCGTAGAAATTCTCACCGACCAGCAACACCCGGTCAAATCCCTTGGCAAGCGCAAGCTGCCCAATAGTCAAATGTTCGGCGGCTGCCTCGCTTCCCAGCTCAAACATATCGCCGAGGATGGCGATTTTGCCCGGAGCATCCAATTGTTCCAGCTGTGCAAGAGCTGCGGTCATGCTGGTAGGATTCGCATTATAGGCATCCAGGATGATGCGCAGACCGTCCCGTTGGATAATTTGCGAGCGGTTGTTTTCGGGGGAATAGGCCTCCAGCGCCTCACGGACCAGCGGCATGGGGACGTTAAAGTATTTGCCGATCAGCGCAGCCACTGCGCAATTCGGGAAATTATACGCCCCGATCAGCTGTGTCTCGATCGTTTCGCCCTCTGCCTCCATCCGGACGAAGGGTTGGGCACCCAGATTGGCAATCCTGAAATATTGGGGATTGTCCGTGCTGAACCCCACTTTTTTGATGTAGTCCTTAAGCAGGTCCGCTTGGATCGGATCGTCCGCATTCATAAAAATGGTCTTCCCCGCCGCCTTCAGGTAGGCATACATTTCGCTCTTGCCCCGAATAACCCCTTCAAAGCCGCCGAAACCCTCCAGGTGGGCCTTTCCAAAATTGGTGATATATCCGAAATCCGGCTGGGCCAGGCTGCACAGAAAGGCGATCTCGCCCTGATGGTTGGCGCCCATCTCCACCACTGCCATTTCGGTATCGGTTTGCAGGCGCAGCAGGGTAAGGGGTACGCCGATATGGTTGTTCAGGTTCCCCCGTGTGGCTATGGTCTTGTATTTTTTGGCAAGGACCGCTGCGATCAGCTCTTTGGTGGTGGTCTTGCCATTGCTCCCGGTAAGGGCTACGATCCGGGCCTTGCAGTAATGCCGGTGGAAGGTGGCGAGTTCCTGCAGGCATTTCAGGACGTCCGGGACCAGGATACTGCGTTTGCCGGAGACTGCCTTGGGGTCGTCCACCACGGCATAGGCCGCCCCCTTGTCCAGGGCATCCATGGCAAAGGCATTGCCGTCAAAGTTGGGGCCCTTCAGCGCAAAGAACATTCCTCCTTCGGGGATGTTGCGGCTGTCTGTGCTTACCCTGGGGTGCTCCAGGAATATTCGGTGGAGGATATCAAGCGTCATGGGCGTAAATATAAAAAGCCCCGGCGTGACGGCCGGGGCTTTTTTTATGATTTTCGCTGCGGTTACTTGCGTACTTTCTTTCCGCGAACGGTTTTATTCTTGGTCTTGGATTTGGATCCCACTCGCGACATGGCGCAGCGGAAGCCGATGTAATCCGTAGCCATGTATTGCGGCAGGAAGCGGCGCTGTGCCGGATCCAGCCAGTAGGCCCGGTCCCTCCAGGAACCTCCCTTGAACACGCGAACTTCGTCGTTGATCAGGGATGTCCGGTAATTACTCTTGTCGTACTGCCGGACAAGTTCTCCGGTGGAATCGCGCTCCACTTTGTGTTTCGGAGAATTGTACATGGCAGGCTTCTCTTCGTCCTCGCCGTAGAAATCCGCAAAACGGCTGGAGCTTTGGTCCCCGTCGCGGAACCCGCGGTTATCACTCTTGGAGAAATTGGTCCGCAGGTAGGTCTCTTCTTCGTCCACCGGGACCATTTTGATCTCACCAGGCAGATTCACCGCAACCACCTTCCCGGTCGGCAGGGTGTCGTAAACGATGCTGTCGCGCAGCACGATCACTTTGCCGTCTTCGCCGATGGCGGTCTTCATATAGATATTGCCACGGTAATAGTTGAAATCGCTGATCTCGTCATCCACGATGGGGCGGTAAACATCCGCTACCCACTCGGCCACGTTTCCGGCCATATCATATAGACCGTGATCATTGGGCTTGTAAGACTTAACCTCGGCGGTGATGTCCGCTCCGTCGTCCGACCAACCCGCAATCCCGCCGTAGTCACCCTTGGCTTGCTTAAAGTTGGCCAGCTGATCCCCGCGGCCCACACGTTGGCCGTTCCGGGTGTAATCACCCTCCCAGGGATATTTTTTACGTCCGCGATAGTTGTTGTATTCGCGGGATCCTACGAGGGCCTGTGCGGCGTACTCCCATTCGGTTTCGGTGGGGAGTCGGTATTCGGGCATAATGATCCCGCTGCTTCGCTTGGCGAATACGGGAACCGAATCTTTCTGTGCCTTGCCAACCAGGGTATCGATCTGGCCGCCGTAAACCGATTCCGGGTTGTTCAGGTAGGCCTCCGTACTGAACGTGCCTCCGATTTCGCCGTTCATGGCCCGGTATTTAACTTCGTCGGCAAGGTAACCTTCCCGCTCCAGCATGGCTTCGTTCACCCGGTCGGTACGCCACTCGGAGAACTGAACCGCCTGCACCCAGTTAACCCCTACAACCGGATATTCGGCATAGGCGGGGTGGCGCAGGTAGTTATTGGTCATGGTTTCATTAAAGCCCAGACGGTTCCTCCATACCAGCGTATCCGGCAATGCACCTTCATAGATGGCCGCATACTGAGGATTTTCGGGCGGATATACTTTCTTGAGGTAATCCAGGTACTCCAGGTACATCACGTTGGTTACCTCCGTTTCGTCCATGTAAAAAGATTGCACGTGCTGCGTGGTAGGCGTGTTGTTCCAGTCGTGCATCACGTCGTCCTGCATCCGACCCTTGGTGAAGGTTCCACCTTCCACAAAGACCAGACCCGGTCCGGTTTCCTGCTCCTTAAAATCGGTATTGTACTGGAATCCGCCTTCCTTGGCATTGATTTTCCAGCCTGTTGCCCGGGAAGTATTTTTACCTCCGCTGGAGGACTTCTTGCTGCAACTCTGCAAGCTTAGGGAACCGGTGACAACGGCTGCTGCAATTAAAACGCTGATTCGTGTTCGTTTCATCTGTATTTAGGACTTTGGTTCTGACAGACCGGGTTGGACGGTCTGCGATTGCTAACACTTTTTAATAGCTTTATCGGCATATACAACGGGTAATTACCGTTTATATTTTATACCGAAAGAAAAAATGCGGTCCCGGCCTGCCGGCCTTATTTTAGGACCTTTTCGCCATTTCCTTTGATAACGGGTTTTTTTCCGATCTAGTATGAGTCCGCGCATACTTTTTGCCGGGAACTTGAATAGGGGGGATTGACGCGTGCAAGGGCTGAATCATGCCGGCTCCCGGAGCAGGACGGACCCAAATCAGACATAAAGGGGTGCGTTATACCTAATTATGGGAACAGGAGCCCTTTTTCGACAAAATACTTCCATTGCCGCATAACAATATCCCTAAAAACCCGTTTCCCTACAGTACATCGGATTATTTTTTAATCTATCAGGCTTTATTATCATTTTTGAAGCATCGTTAACGATTTACAAGGAAAAATGAAAAAAATCTGGATTCTTGTCCTGACCGTATTGGCTTCCAAATCCTTTGCCCAGGACGGTGAACGCGTAATCACTACGGCCGTTCCCTTTCTTACAATTGCCTCGGATGCACGGGCTTCGGGCATGGGTGATATCGGAGTGGCCACCTCGGTGGATGCCTTTTCCCAGCAATGGAACCCCGCAAAATTCGCCTTTGCCGAGCGCAAGATGGGTGTCGGGGTCAGTTATACTCCCTATCTGGAGAGTATCATCACGGATATCGCCCTGCTGAACGGTAACTATTATAATAAGATAAACGAGCGCAGCGCCTTTGCGGTTTCCATCCGGTATTTTACCCTGGGTGAGATTGAGCTCCGCAATACCTTTGCGGAAGATGGAACGCTGGTGAAGCCCAACGAGCTGGCCATAGACGGTTCCTACGCGCTCAAGCTGAGCGACTTTTTCTCAATGGCGGTTGCCGGTCGGTTCATCAACTCCAACCTGGAGATCCCCCAGTTGGACAACGCCGTTCAGGCCGGAAGCACGTTTGCCGTGGATGTAGCCGGGTACTACCGCGGGCCGGAAAAGGCCTTCAACAGCTTCGACGGCCGCTGGCGCGCCGGTTTCAACATTTCCAACCTGGGAGGCAAGATCAAATACGACGACGGGGGACAGGAGAATTTCCTGCCGACCAATCTTGGACTCGGAGGCGGCTTTGACTTTATCTTTGATCAGGATAACGTATTGGCACTTACCGCCGAGATCAACAAGCTGTTGGTTCCTACCCCGCAGGATTTTGACGGTGACGGAGACCTGGATGCCGACGACAACCAGGAATATCAGAATATTGGATTTTTTGAGGGCGTCTTCAAATCCCTGGGCGATGCTCCCGACGGCTTTGGAGAAGAGCTGAAGGAAATGACCTGGGCCCTGGGCGCCGAATACATGTTCCGCGAGCAATTTATGCTGCGGGGCGGGTATTTCAACGAGTCCGAGGAGAAGGGCTTCCGGAAGTTTTTCAGTTTAGGCGCCGGTTTCCGGTTCAACCAGGTGCAGATCGACCTTTCGTACCTGTTCTCAACTGCACAAGTCCGCAACCCGCTGGAAAACACCCTGCGCTTTTCCCTCAGCTTCAACCTGGGCGAAGAATTCTACAACGACTGATCCCAACGAACAAACGCAATCAAAACCTGCCCCCCGGGCAGGTTTTTTTTGTGCCGGGGATAATGAAAACCGTATCTTTTGGCTATGGAGAAACGGCATATAGCCTTTGAGCTGATCGTCTACCGGGGGCCGGAAGAGCTCAAACGGGAAGACCGGGAATTACTGGCCGCTGCAAGGGAGGCAATCGGCGGATCCTATGCCCCGTATTCCGGATTCCGGGTAGGTGCGGCTATCCTCCTGGAGGGCGGCGAAACGATTATCGGCAGCAATCAGGAGAATGCCTCGTATCCTTCCGGACTCTGTGCCGAGCGCGTGGCTGTTTTCCAGGCCGGGGCGCGCTACCCGGGCACCCCTATACGGTCCCTGGCCGTCTATGCTGCAGACCCCGAGGGGAAACTGCAACTCCCGGCCGCGCCATGCGGCAATTGCAGGCAGTCCATTCTGGAATACGAGCACAAGCAGGGGAGTCCCATTCGCGTGCTGCTGCAGGCCGGGAACGGCGCGGTTTACGAATGCCCTTCGGTGGCTGCATTATTGCCGCTCGGATTTGACCCGAGTTTCCTGTCCTGAGCGGGATTTCCGGCTGCAAAATGGATTAGGTGATCCTATTTTTTCCTGAATGATTTAATATGTATTTTTGCTCTTCTACCCGGGGGATAACGGTCGGTTTCAACCATACGGTCCCATCGGAAGCAGACATCTTAAATTGGGTTTGATGAAGAAAATCACCAAAGAAGTTTACCTGAAGTGGTATGAGGACATGCTCTTCTGGAGGAAGTTTGAAGACAAACTGGCTGCCGTGTACATCCAGCAGAAAGTTCGCGGATTCCTCCACCTTTACAACGGGCAGGAAGCCGTACTGGCAGGTGCGCTGCACGCCATGGACCTGGAGAAGGACCGGATGATTACGGCGTACCGGAATCACGTGCAGCCTATCGGCATGGGCGTGGACCCCAGGAAAGTTATGGCGGAATTATACGGCAAGGTAACCGGTACTTCCAAAGGAATGGGCGGATCCATGCATATCTTCTCCAAGGAATTCCGCTTCTACGGCGGCCACGGGATCGTAGGCGGCCAGATACCGCTGGGGGCGGGCCTGGCGTTCGCCGACAAGTATTTTGACCGGGATTCGGTTACCCTTTGTTATATGGGGGACGGAGCCGTCCGTCAGGGCAGCCTGCACGAGGCATTCAACCTGGCGATGCTCTGGCAGCTCCCCGTTGTCTTTATTTGTGAGAATAACGGGTATGCCATGGGAACCTCCGTTGCGAGGACGGCACATACCACTGAAATCTGGAAACTGGGTCTGGGGTATGAGATGCCTTGTGGCCCGGTGGACGGGATGGATCCGGCATCGGTGGCGGAGGAAATGTACAAAGCCATCGAACGGGCGCGCAGCGGAGGCGGTCCGACGTTCCTGGAGATGAAAACCTACAGGTACCGCGGGCATTCCATGTCTGACGCTCAACACTACAGGACCAAGGAAGAAGTTGAAGAATACAAGAAAATAGATCCGATCACCCAGGTTCGCGACGTGATCATGGATAAGCGCTACGCCACCGACGAGGAGTTGGCGGCGATCGACAAGCGCGTGAAAGAACGGGTTAAGGAATGCGAGACCTTTGCGGAGCAGTCCGACTTCCCGCCCATAGAACAATTATACGACGTAGTGTACGAGCAGGAAGATTATCCGTTCCTCGCCCATAAACCCTAAGAATCAGCAGATGGCGGAAATTATTAAAATGCCCAGACTCAGCGATACCATGGAAGAAGGTACCGTGGCGAAATGGCTGAAGAAAGTGGGTGACAAAATTGAGGAAGGAGATATCCTGGCCGAGATCGAGACGGATAAGGCCACCATGGAATTCGAATCCTTTTACGAAGGCACGCTATTGCACATCGGCATCCCTGAAGGAGAAGGAGCGCCGGTTGACGCCTTGCTGGCCATTGTCGGCAAGGAGGGCGAGGATATTTCTTCCCTGCTGAACGGAGAGGCACCCGCTGCCGCAGATCCGGCCCCGGAAGCGGCGGCCCAAGAAGCTGCGCCTCAGGCATCTGAAACCCCGGCCCCGGCAGCTGCCCCGGCCGAAATACCTGCAGGCGTCGAAATCATCAAAATGCCCCGCCTGAGCGATACCATGGAGGAGGGAACGGTTGCCAGCTGGATCAAGAAAGTCGGGGACCAGGTGGAAGAGGGCGATATCCTGGCCGAGATCGAGACCGACAAGGCTACCATGGAATTCGAATCCTTTTACAGCGGCACGCTGCTGCACATTGGCATTGGCGAAGGAGAATCCGCACCGGTGGATGCCGTTCTGGCCGTTATCGGCCCGGAAGGCACGGATGTGCAGGCCGTACTCAGCGCAGGCGCTTCGGGCGCTGCACCTGC
>JBNKHB010000026.1:0-17256 GCA_050290125.1 Robiginitalea sp. | reverse complement strand
TGGGAACCTCAGCGCAGGAACCTACGACATCAATGTACGTGATGCCTATGGGTGTGTGGGCGCGCCCATAACTGTAACCATAAACCCGCAACTCCTGGCCAGCGCAGTGCTGACAGCCGATCTGACCTGTCTGGCCCCGGCCACCATAGACGTGAACGCCACCGGCGGTTCCGGCACCTATTCTTATGAGTGGTCCGACGACGCCGGCGTAAGCTGGAACAATACCGGTTTTGCGGGGAACACCTTTACCACAAACACCGCGGCAACCTATGTCTTCCGCGTAACGGACACCACCGCGCCTACGGCCTGTACGGTAGTAACCAACCCTGTGGTGGTAAGCCCCATCGAAACCCCGGTGATCACTTCGATCACGCCGACGGACATCCTGTGTAACGGTGAAATGACCGGTATGCTGGATGTGGTGATCGACACCTCCGTGGGTCTGCCTCCCTATACGCTGGAGGTCATTGAGATCAATACGACAACGAATTACGGCACGCAGACTACCGGCTTGCCAGCGGGCGACTACGAGGTGACCGTAACCGACAGCAAGGGCTGTGTGTCCCTGCCGTTCCCGGTTACCATCAGCGAACCGGACCCCATTACCTATAACATTAACCTGCAGCCTATCACCTGTAATCCGGTTTCGGGAACCGACCCGGGTTCCATCACCATCGAGAATCTGGCGGGCGGCACGGCCGAGTATACCTACTACCTGACCGGCAACAACGGCTACAGCGCAACCTACACCACCACTGCCGGCGGCGAGGACCACACCTTCAACATCCTCGAATTCGGCATCTATGAAGTGGATGTGGTGGATGCCAACGGCTGCTCGCTGCTGACCACGAACATCATTGCTTCCCCTCCGGATGACCTGGATATCGACGTGTCCACGGCCACCGTTAACTGTGCCCTCGGGGGTACGGCCCTGGTAACGGTTTCTTCCGCGGTAGGTAGCGGCAACTATGAGTTCGCTATTCTGGAGACCTATTCGGTGCCCTATTCCAGCAGCTATCAGCCTGCGGACGTGCTTGGCGGGGATACTGCCACCTTTACCGGTCTCACGCCGGGGATCACCTACACCTTTGTAGTACATGACCTGACCACGAACTGTTATTACTTCGAAACGGCAGCCACCCCCATCGACAGCCCGTCCAACATGACGGTGAGCAATATGGTGGTGCGGGATATTACCTGTACGGGGGCCGCCGACGGAAATGTTACTTTCGACATCGACCTGTTCGACGCGGGAGCCACCCAGGTAGACTACCAGGTATACCACTTCCAGTCCAACGCCCCGGTAATGCCCGTGGTTTCGGGCAGTGTGTCCGTTAACCCTCCTGCAGGGCCGGTTACCATTACCAATATCGGGCCACTGGACCAGGGCATCTACTACGTGTTGCTTACCGAGGTAGGCGGCGCCTTCTCCGGGTGTACCATCGCATCGCCCGACTTTACCATCAGCCAGTCGACCAACCTCTTGCAGGTTACGGCAGACTCGCCCATAAATGATAACTGTAACCCGAATGCCGGGGTGATCACCGCGGTTGCCCAGTTCGGTACGGCTCCCTACGAATTCCAGTACCTGTTGGATACGGATCCCGCGCCTACTGCGGCCAGTCCGGGCTGGACCAGCAGCACCACGGCAAATGTGGAAGCCGGCGATTATATCGTCTATGTAAAAGACGCCAACGACTGTATCCAGATGGATCCGGTAACCGTCGGGTTCGACCCGCGCCCGGAAGTGGATATTGCCGTGGTGGACGAATGTGTGGCCGAAGGCACCTTTGAAGTATTGGTGACCCTGACCACGCCGGGAATCGCGCCTTACCAGATCAGCGTAAACGGCGGCGTATGGCAAGCTTTCAGCTTTGACGCCTCCAATGAATATCTTGTTACCGGGCTCAGCTCCGGGGCGGGGCAGACCATTGCCGTCCGAGGCGTGAATGGCTGTGCCGACACGGATCCGTTCACCATCCAGCCTCCGCTGCAATTTAATGCCAGCCTCACTACCCTGCTGGATTGCGAACCGGCCCCGAATAACAACGCCGAAATTACCATTGAGGTGACTTCAGGCTCAGGTACGTACGACTATGAAGTTAGCGGTCCGGTAAACGAAGCGCGCACGGCCCTGCCTTCCAATCCGTTTACATGGACCCAGGCCAGTCTTGCGGGTACGTATACCATTACCATTTACGATACAAGCACATCCGTCCCGAACTGTCTGGGCACCATAGATGTTGAAGTGCCTCCGGCGGTGCTGCCGCAATTCACGGAAACCCATACGGATGTGACCTGTAACGGGGCGGACGACGGCACCATCACACTGATCCAGACGGATAACGGGATCAACCCGCTTAGCTATAGCATCAGCCCGGTAGCCGGCACCTTTAACGCGGCAACCAATACGTATGAAGACCTGCCTCCGGGCACCTACGACATTACCGCCACTGGCACGAACGGTTGTACCGCGGTTATTTCTGGTATCGTTATCGCCGAACCCAACCCGATCGTACTGCCGGCAGCGGTAGTGACGCCGTTCGGCTGCCCAACCGGCAACAACCCGGACAACGCCACGATCTTTATCGATGATACCGCTATTACCGGCGGCAGCGGCACCTATCTGGTTTACGAATTCATCAACGACCAGGGTACGGTGGCTACCGGGGACGACGTGGTGGTACAGAGCGGTAACAGCACCCTGTACACCGAGACCGACCTGAATGGCGGCAGCTATATCATCAACGTTTACGACAGCAACGGCTGCGTGGGCAGCACTACCGCCATCATCCCGGCATTCGACGCCTTGTTGAGCCTGAGCGCGGCCATTACCAACCCGCTGAGCTGTGTGCCCGGCGCCGATGGAGAGATCACCCTTACGGCGACCTCCACCACCGGTAATACCGCCCTCTTTGAGTACAGCATTGACAATGGTGCTAACTGGCAGGCTTCCAATGTTTTCGGTGGCCTCAGCGCCGGTTCGTATACCTTCCTGGTACGCCACGTGGACACCGGATGTGTCTTGAGTGTATCCGAGACCCTTACGGACCCGAACACCTTTGATATTGACCTGACGATCGTCCAGAATGTGATCTGCTTCGGCACCCAGACCGGGGAAATTACCCTGGAGTTGGTGGACGCCACCTATGTGGGAGGCTTTGACTGGACCATTTACGACACCAATGGCACCCCGGGCAATACCGCGGACGACATCCTGGTCGTAAACGGCAACAGCCCAACCAATGGTCCTACTCCGGTTATTCCGCTCTTTGCCGGCGAGTACCTGGTGGAGATGACCCAGACGGGCGCACCTCAGTGTACACAGACCGAGCTCTTCAACATCGCAGGGCCGAACATGGCCCTGAGCGCCAGCGTCCAGGTAGACCCCATTACCTGCCTTGGCAACGACGGGGTTATTGAGATCTATAACGCCCAGGGCGGCTGGGGCGGCTATGCCTACTATGTGGGTACTGTTGCACCCACCGGGCCTGGCGACTACGGGGCCATTGCCCGCTTTGAGAACCTGGCGCCGGGCACCTATGAGGCCTGGGTCATCGACAGCCAGGGTTGTGAGCAATTGGTTCAAAACAATATTGTACTGGTGGATCCGGCACCGATCACCGCTAGCCTGCAGATCAACCAGGAGAATTGTACGTCCTTCCAGGGCGAGATCGAGGTGGTGGGAACCACCGGCGGACAGGGCAGCAACTACAGCTATCAGTTGATAAGGAACGGCGCCGATTTCGGAGCCCCGCAGACCAGCCCGGTATTCAGCGGCCTGGGTGCCGGTTCCTATGAGGTCCGGATCACCGACCAGTGGTCTTGTAGCACCGTGGTAGGCCCGGAAGTGCTCTACGATGAAATGTCCCTGGTGGGCGCTGTAGTGAAGCCTTTGGATTGTACCGTAACCCCAGACGGGGAGATCACCATTACCGTCCAGGGCGGATCCGGGAACTTCGATTACACGGTTACCTATCCGGACGGCTTTACAACCGCCAGCAATGCCACCGGTGTGTTTACAGGCCTTAACCAGCCGGGCACCTATTCCTTTGTGGTAAGCGACCTGGATACCACCCCGAACTGTACCGAAACCCTTGATGTGGAGCTGGTAGCCCCCACTCCGGTTACCCTGGATCCGGCTACGGTTGTAGACGTGAGCTGCTTCGGCGGCAGCGACGGCAGCGTCCGCGTGAACCTGGTGCCTTCCGGCCCGGGCGTAAACGACAACCCACCCTACAGCTATGTGCTGCGCCAGGGGGCAACGGTGATCGCCGGGCCTCAGAACGATCCGCTCTTCAGCGGCCTGAGCGCGGGGAACTATACCGTAGACGCGATCTCGGCCCTGTCCTGTATCGCTTCGCAGAACATTACCATCAACGAGCCTGCCTTGCTTACGGTTACCGCGGCGGCCACAGCCTTCAGCTGTGCCCCGGACAATTCGGTGAACCTGGCCCAGGTAACCGCCACGGTCCCTGCAGGCGCCGGAACGGCCCCGTACCTCTACAGCCTGGACGACGTGAACTATCAGACGTCCAATGTGTTTGACGTGGTGGATACCGGTGTGGTGCAAAACCTTACCGTATACGTGCGCGATGCCAACGGCTGTACGGCCACGGCTCCGGTAACGGTAGATCCGTTGAACGTGTTCACGGCGGCCGTCACCCAGAACATCGCCATCAGCTGCGTGAATCCGGAGGAGGTACTCATTACGGTGACCGACGACGGCAACCCGGCCAACGCTTACACTTTTGAGCTGTTGCCGATTGGGAACCCGAACGGCACGCTCACGTCCAATCCGTCCAATACCCAGGCGGTATTTGAGCTGACCGTACCGGGCAGCTATGTGTTCCGCATTACGGACGACGCCACCGGTTGCTATATCACCACGGCGCCTTACGACATTGCGCCTTACGACCTGATCACGGCTATCGCCACCCCGGTAAGCCCGGTGACCTGTTTCGGGGACACCGACGGCGCCCTGTCAGTGGACATTACCGGATACACCGGCACCTATGACTACGAAGTGTTTGACGCCGCCGGCGTGACCACCGGTATCACCGGCAGCGGCGACACCGCTGTGAACCCGCTCACCATCAATGGCTTGAGCGGTGGCAACTACTACGTCCGCATTACGGAGACGGCTGCGCCTTTCTGTACGGAAGACACCAACATCATTACCATTGATTCCCCGGACATGCCGCTTGCCGCGGCCATCACCCAGGTAGCTGACGTTACCTGTACAAATGACCAGGGCGAGATCCTGGTGGTGCCGGACGGCGGATATGCTCCTTATGACATTGTCCTGACCAATACCACCACGGCGCAGGTCTACACGGCCACAGGAGTGCCCAGCCAGCTCTTTGGCGGGCTTTCTGCCGGATCCTTCACGGTAACCGTGACGGATGCCTCCGGGTGCGTCTATAACGACACCATCGTGCTCACCGAGCCCCTGCCGATCACGGCGGGAATCACGGCGGCGCCTGCTGTGCTGGCCTGTTACGGGGACACGAACGGTGTGGTTACGGCGGTGGGCGTCAGCGGCGGTTCCGGCAGCTACCAGTACCAGCTGAATTACTACGACCCCAGCGGCAGCACCATTTTGTTTACCTCAGGCGCACAGAGCAATCCTGTTTTTGCGGGACTGGGTGCCGGCGTGTATAGCATTACTGTTTCTGACGGATGGAATTGCGATGTGGAAACAACCCGGGTAACGATCAGCGAGCCCACTGAGGTGCAGAGCAGCCTGACACAAACTGCCATGCTAACCTGTACGACCACTGCGGAGATGCTGCTGACGGCTACCGGCGGAACCGGCCCCTACGAATTCAGTACCGACGGTATCAGCTACACCCCCATGTCTGGTGGCAACAGCCATACCTTCAGTGTAACGGACGGCGTGTATCAGTACTATGTGCGCGACGCCTTCGGTTGCGAGGCCGATATCTCCAACCAGATCAGCATTGAGCCGGTACCGCCGCTGATGGTGGATATCGACGACAGTGCTGCCATGATCAATTGTACTGGTGAAATGACGGCCTCCCTTACCGCTACGGCGACAGGTGGCCTGGGCAACTACCAGTACGAAATCTATTCGGACGCCGGCCTTACCAGCTTGCTGGCCGGGCCTCAGGCCAGCGGCACTTTTGCCGGCCTGGGTGTGGGCAGCTACTGGATCCGGGTGACCAGCCAGGATTGTGAAGTAGTCTCCAACGAGGTGATCATCACCGAGCCGGTGCCACTGCAGATCGACCGCGAAGAGTTCACGGACGTTACCTGTGCCGGCGAGGACGACGGTACCATCACCGTGGAGGTGAGCGGTGGAACTGGGACCATCCTTTACGCCATCAGCCCCAACCTGAACCAGTTTGACGACGTGAATACGTTTACAGACCTGGAGCCGGGCGTTTACGATGTGATCGCACAGGATGAGAACGGCTGTTTCATCACCTTCCAGTTCACCATTTCCGAGCCCATGCCGATGCAGGTGGATGCGGTTTCCAGCCCGGAGATCTGCGTAGGCAGCGCCGACGGTTCCATCGAGATCACCATCAGCGGTGGTACCGCCCCGTACCGGACGGCTTTTAACTCCAACCTGGATGCGGACTTTGTTCCTGCACAAACCATTTTCACAGACCTCGCGGCCGGTACTTATGTGATCTTTGTCCGCGACGCCATGGATTGCGAAACCAATGTGATCGTGGAGGTGGAGCCCGGTGTGAACCTGAACGCCGTGGTAATGCCTATCTATGAGTGTACCGGCACCATCCCGGACAACTACCTGGAGATCGCCCTCGAGGATCCTTCCGTGGAGAACGATGTGATGTACGCCCTGGATTCCACTGATCCTGCGGATATGCAGCTTACTGCCGACTTCAGCAGCCTGGTCCCCGGACCGCACTATATCGCGATCCTGCACGCCAACGGCTGCCTGCAGACCTTTGACTTCGAGATCGAAGACTTCCAGGAGCTCACCCTGGTGCTGGAGCAGCGGAACATCAACGAGATCACCGCAATTGCCGAAGGCGGCGTGGCCCCTTATAATTTCTGGTTCAACGACGACGACAACGGCGAGGACAACACCTACTACATCACCGAGAGCGGGGTGTATACGGTACGTGTCATGGATCAGAACGGATGTGTGGTAGAGGCACAGATCGAGATGGAGTTCATCGATATTGAGATCCCCAACTACTTCACACCCGACGGCGATGGCAACAACGATTTCTGGATGCCTGCCAACACGGAAGGCTGGCCGGAGATACTAATCAAAATTTACGATCGTTATGGTAGAGTGGTAGCTGAAGTAGCCGCCGGGGCCCAGGGATGGGACGGTATGTACGACGGCAAGGAGCTCCCCACCGGCGATTACTGGTATGTGATCAAATTGAATGGCGAGCGCGATACCCGCGAATTCGTCGGACACTTTACCCTGTACCGCTAGAACTTAACCCGAACACAAGATGCGCAGGAGATTAATTTTATGGATACTGATGCTGGGAGCGCTGGGTGCGAAGGCACAGGAGTTGAATTCGCCGCAATTGTCCCAGTACCTGGCGGACAACCCTTTTGTGCTGGCACCTACGTATGCCGGGATCGGGGACCACGTAAAGGTCCGGCTCAACGGCCTCAGCCAGTGGGTTGGCATCAAGGATGCACCGCAAACGCAGTCGCTGGCAGCGGATGCGCGGATCGGCAACCGCTCCGGTTTGGGTATTTTCCTGTACAACGATAAGAACGGGTATACCCGCCAGCAGGGGGCCCGGCTCTCTTTTGCGCACCACCTGACCCTGGACCGTTATGAGGATGAATTCCTGTCCTTTGGGATCTCCTATAACTTCAACCAGTTCAGGATTGACATCGAGAAATTCCGGGACATCGGGGGCGGCCCGTTAACCGACCCGAACGTAACGGACGACCGCTCCACCAGCAACCACAACTTTGACGTGGGCGTGATGTACCGGATCAACAAGTTTTACGTGGCCCTAAATGCCTCGAACTTGCTGGACAAGGACCTCACGCAATTCAACCCGGTCTTTGAGCCCAACCACCTGCGGAACTACTATGTATTTACCGGTTTCCGGTACTCCAAGAACAAGAACAGCCGTCTGGAGATCGAGCCTTCCGCCCTCTATAAGATCTTTGAGAGTGACGGGCGTTCCGAGACTGACCTGAACGTGAAGCTCCGCCTCTACGATTTTGAAGACTACTACTACGGCGGGATCAACTACCGATTCCTGAACGACCAGATCGGGAAGCCGCTCTATATCGCCCCTTTTGTGGGCCTGAAAAAGAACAATTTCTATTTCGGGTATTCGGTGCAGGTGATCCTGAACGATATCCTGGCATACAGCTACGGGACCCACGTGGTTACTGTGGGTATGGACCTCTTCCAGGGACTCAGCAATTGCCGCTGTACCTACTGATCCCGGAGTTTACCTATCCCATCCGGAATTTCGCTAGCTTTGCTTAAAAGCGCACCGGATGGTGGGGAAAATCAAACTGGAGAACGTCAGGCTCTACGGCTTTCACGGCTGCCTGAAGGAAGAAGAGATGATCGGTTCGGACTACCGGGTAGACCTGGAGGTCCTGGCTGATCTCGGGGCCGCATCCCAATCGGATAACCTCTCCGACACCGTAGACTACGTTCATTTGCAGGAAATCATCCGCCAGGAAATGGCCGTCCGCACCAAGTTGATCGAAACGGTGGCCGCCCGCATCCTGGATCGGGTACTCAAAGAATTGCCGGAGGTGTTGGAAGCGGAAGTAGCCGTTTCAAAAATCAATCCGCCCATCGGCGGCGACGTCCAGCAGGTAACCGTAACCCTGAGGAAAAAGCGGGATTAAGGTTTTTAATGGACGGATTTTATTATAAATTTGCACCCTTGCAAGGCATCGTGGCCGAGTGGCTAGGCACAGCTCTGCAAAAGCTTGTACAGCGGTTCGAATCCGCTCGATGCCTCAGGGCCCCGGAAATTTCCGGGGCTTTTTTTATTCCCGGATCAGGTCGATGCCCTTCTCGATGGAAAGCTGGTCCTTAGGGAGGAAGCCTTTAACGATCAGCACGATGCCACAGATCACCAGGATGATCCCCAGGGATTTTTTCAGCAACATGATCCGGTGACGCGTGAGTTTTTTGCGCAATTGCTTGGCCAGCAATATTTTGAAGATGTCTGTTATCAGGTAGGCCCCCAGCATGGCCGAAAAGAAGGTGATGATCCGGTTCGGGTGGTTGTCCAGGCTGGGCCCCACGATAATGATAACGCCCAACCAAAATACGAGTACCCCGATATTGATAAAATTCAGCAGGAAGCCCTTTACGAACAGGCTCAGGTAATCGGTGCTTTTCGTAACGATATTGGGCTTCTTATCCTTAAAGTCCGAACGCAGGACGATGGTAATCCCGTATACCAGCAGGATAACCCCTCCGAACACATACAGCCCGGGTTGGTTGCTCAGATTCTCCAAGAGTTGGAAGCTACTGAAATAGGCGATGGTCAGGAAGAGGATATCGGCGAGTACCACCCCAAGGTCCAGGGCCAGGCCGGCGCGGAAGCCCTTGGTGGCGCTTGTTTCCAACAGGACGAAGAAGACGGGGCCGATCATGAAGCTCAGAAAGAAGCCCAAGGGTATCGCCGCCTGTATATCGTCCCAGATCACCTGTTACATTCGTTTGATTTCGCCGCCAAAAACCGTTTTCTCTTCCATTTTCGCCGGATCGCCATATACGTAAACCTTGCCTCCGGCCTTTACGGTGGCCTTGACATAGTCGCTCGCATTGATCTCCGCGGTGGAACCCGCATTTACGTTTACCGTGCAAAAACCGGTCCTGAATTCCCTGCCCTCGTAGTTGCCCCCCGTGTTGATCTGCACATCCTGGTTCTGGGAAGTTCCGCTGGCGCTTACAACGCCGCCGGTTACGGCCTTCACGAGAAACTGCGTCACTTCTGCCTGCACTTCGATCTCGCCGCCCTCCTGAGCCTTCACTTCCAGCACCTCCTGACGGATGACATCCTTGGAAACGATACGGGCGTCCTCATTTACATCGATTACCAGCAAGGGGTCCGAATAGTAAAGGTCCACAAAGGTCCGGTAGCCGCTGAATATCTTGGTGATCTCCATCCGGATCCTCAGCACGTCGCCCGTTTTGACAACAGCCACCTGCCGGGTATTCTCCCCATAGACGACCGCTTCGTTCCGATCGCTGCGGATCAGGTTCAGGGAAATGCCGTCAAAAACCTTGATTTCCTTAAAGGGTTCCAGGCTGTGGGAAATCCGGTTTTCCTGTTGGGCTGTCAGCCCCATCGACCAGCAACACAGAATAAGAAACAATCCGGGACGCATGCTCGGCACGGGTTAGGTTAATGGCGCTACGCTTTGCCGATCAGGGAGAAATCCAGGTGTCGTTTTATGAGGTCGGTATTCTTAACCATCACCATTACCTCGTCGCCCAACTGGTATTTCTTGCCTTTTCGTTCCCCGACCAGGGCGTACTCGCTTTCATCAAAGGTATAATAATCATCCTTTATATCCCGGATCCGCACCATGCCTTCGCACTTATTCTCGATGATCTCCACGTAGATCCCCCATTCGGTGACCCCGGAAATAACGCCTTTGAATTCCTCGTCCTTGTGGTCCTCCATGAATTTGATCTGCATGTACTTTACAGAATCCCGCTCCGCGCTGGCCGCCAGGTATTCCATTTCGGAAGAGTGCTTGCAATGTTCTTCGTAACCCTCTGCCTGCGGGGATTTACCGCCTTTCAGGTAGTGGTCCAGCAGCCGGTGCACCATCACGTCCGGATAGCGCCGGATGGGCGAGGTAAAATGGGTGTAGTATTCGAATGCCAACCCGTAGTGCCCTATGTTCCGGGTACTGTACTCCGCCTTGCTCATACTGCGTATGGCCAGCGTATCCACCAGGTTTTGTTCTTTTTGCCCCTTAACGTCCTCCAATAATTGGTTGAGCGAACGGTTCAGGGTCTTTTTGTCCTTGAAATTCAGTTTATGTCCGAAACGCTTGACGATCCCGTTCAAGGCCATCAGCTTGTCCTCGTCCGGATCGTCGTGAATCCTGTAAACAAAGGTCTTCTCCGGCTTTTGTTTCCCGATGAATTCCGCAACTTTCCTATTGGCCAGCAACATAAATTCCTCGATGAGCTTATTGGCGTCCTTGCTCTCCTTGAAATATACCCCAACCGGCTCGCTGTCCGCATCCAATTGGAACTTCACCTCGATCTTGTCAAAGGAGATAGCCCCGTAATCCATGCGCCGCTTCCGCATGATCTTGGCCAGGCGGTCCATGGTCTTAACGGCGTCTACGATATTGCCTTCCACCTCATAAGCCGAATCCCGGATAGATATATTGGAAGGGATGCTACCCTTGCCGGTCTCGATGATATGCTGCGCCTCCTCGTAGGCAAAACGCTCGTTGGAATGCGTTACCGTACGGCCAAACCACTGCTGCTTGATCCGGGCATCTTTATCCAGCACGAATACGGCGGAAAAGGTATACTTATCCTCGTTGGGTCGCAGGGAACACGCATTGTTGGAAAGGATCTCCGGCAGCATGGGTACCACCCGGTCTACCAGGTACACGGAAGTGGCCCTGTTGTACGCTTCTTCCTCAAGCACGGAATCGGGCTTCAGGTAGTGGGATACGTCCGCAATGTGGATGCCCACTTCATAATCACCTCCCTCCAGTTCCCTAAAGGACAGCGCATCGTCAAAATCCTTGGCGTCCTTCGGATCAATGGTAAAGGTCAGGACCTCGCGCAGATCTTTCCTTTTGGAAACTTCCTTTTCATGAATACGGGTGTCCAGGGAATTCGCGTAATGCTCCACCTCCGGGGGGAAGGTATAAGGAAGGCCGTATTCCGCAAGGATCGCGTGGATCTCGGTATCGTGTTCGCCAGGCATCCCAAGCACCTCTGTGATCTTGCCAAACGGGGAGTCCGCGTCATCCGGCCAGTTCACAAATTCCACCACCACCTTTTCACGGTGCTTTGCTCCTGAAGTAACTTCCAGCGGGACGAAGAAATCGGTGTACATTTTGGCGTCCGACGGCCGCACGAAGGCAAAGGACTTATAGAGGTCCACGATACCGACAAAGGTGGTTTTACGCCGCTCCACGATCCGGGTCACCACTCCTTCCGGACGGCTTCCTTTCTTTTTCTGGAACAAGCGCACTTCCACCTGGTCTCCCTGGAAGGCCTTGTTCAGGTTCGGGTAACTGATAAAGATGTCCTGGTCCAGGCCCTCGGCAGTCACGTAGCCGTTCCCCTGGGTATTCAGATCGATCTTGCCGGTGAACAAACGGGGCGCATTGATGGCCCCGTACTTTCCCCGGGAAGATTCCTGTATTCTATTTTTCTTGGCTAGCTCGCCCAGGCGCTTGATAAGGAGGTTGCGCCCTTCGGTATCCGTTATCTCCAGTTTGGAGGCAATCTGTTTGTAGTTGAAGTTTTTCTGAGGTTCGTTTTCAAGAACACTAAAGATCCCTTTGGTGATTTCGTTATTCAGATGATTCTTCGCCCGCTTCTTTTTCTTCGACATTAAGGCTTGTATTTCCGCGCGAAATTACAAATAAAAACCGGGAGCTAGCAGGAACCCGAATCCTGAGGCTACAACGCTATCAACAGTTTATATCATTATTACTATTCTTTCTTCTGATTAAAAGATTAAAATGGGTATGATGATGGGGTGTTGATGAAGCGTATAACTATTCTGCAAAATCCTTGCGGATCTCGATGTTAAAAAAGCATCGACAGCTGGTCTACACGATATTAAATTCAGGATCAAGAGGTTAATTGTTTTATCAACGTATTTTAATAAGCACTGTCAACAGTATTTTGCGGATAATTATTCAAGGGGATTGCTGTTGATTTCTCTCCCGTCGGATGCCGACAGTTTGGGACAACTATTTACAAGCATCCCTTGACTTGTATCCGGAAAGCGGTTAATGCAAAACTTTTGCAGGAAATCAAAATATGCTTATGAGATTTTATTCCACTTGTTGTTAACAATAAGGTAAAACAGTCTTACCGCTATCTTAACAAATACAAGGCGGTTATAAGGATGGTTCTTCGCACGTTATGGGTCCGTAAATACGGAAAGCGTTTTGTAACTTTACCGAGGCATCCAAAGGTTGGAGATATGAAAATTGCAATCGGAAATGATCACGCGGGAACGGATTACAAACTCGCGATCGTAGGTTTATTGAAATCCATGGATATTGAAATCATCAACTACGGCACAGATGGTACGGATAGTGTGGATTATGCGGATTTTATCCATCCGGTAGCCGAAGATGTGGCCAGCGGAAAGGCGGACTGGGGGATCGTTATCTGCGGCAGCGGCAATGGCGCGGCCATGACGGCTAATAAACACCAGAAGATCCGTGCGGCCCTGTGCTGGAACAACGAGATCACCGCCCTGGCGCGGGAGCATAATAACGCCAATGTTCTGAGCCTTCCAGCGCGTTTCATTGCCATCCCGCAAGCCCTGGAAATGGTGCGAACCTTCCTGAACACCCCATTCGAGGGCGGACGCCACCAAATTCGTATTGAGAAGATCCCCTGCTACTGATCTGGCAACACAGAGCACCGGTTGCCTATGGCGCACAATCATACCCATACCCATCACAACCATCACCACGGGAGGAACCTGAGTGGTCGCAACCTGATGATCTCCATCCTCCTCAACGTGTTGATAACCGTTGCGCAGGTAGTCGGCGGATTTGTTTCCGGCAGTTTGTCCCTGCTTTCGGATGCTCTCCACAATTTGAGCGATGTAATTTCCCTGGTAATCAGTTATGTAGCTAATAGATTAGCCGGAAGGGATGCATCTTCCCACCGGACCTTCGGATATAAGCGGGCAGAGATTATTGCAGCCTTCGTAAACGCCATGTCGCTCATTGTGGTGGCTATTTTCCTGATCAAGGAAGCTATCGAGCGATTTGTTGAACCACAGCCCATAGGTTCGGGAATCGTGATCACGCTGTCGCTGCTGGGAATCCTGGCCAATGGTGCCAGCGTTTTGTTACTTAAAGGCGACTCCGAGCGCAATATGAACATGCGTTCCGCCTACCTGCATCTGCTCACCGACATGCTCGCCTCCGTAGCCGTATTGATCGGCGGCATCCTGATGTATTTCTACCAGCTTTACTGGATGGATCCCCTGCTTACCGTGGTCATTGCCCTTTACCTGATATACGTGGGTTACGACCTGCTGAAAACATCCACGCGGGTATTGATGTTATTCACCCCGCACAGTATTGAGGTCCAGGAAATCGTCCGTTCCATCTCCACAATAAAACCCGTCAAAAATGTGCATCACGTCCATATCTGGCAATTAAACGAGGACGAGGTTCACCTGGAGGCCCATATTGACTTTGAGGAGGATATCCTGTTGTCGGACTTCGACAAAATCCTGGACCAGATCGAGGAGAAAGTCTACCACGAATTCGGGATCAATCACGTGAACATTCAGCCGGAATTCGGTAAATGCGACAGCAAACAGGTAATCGTACAGGACTAAGGATGGAGTGGTTGGTGCGCAGTTTCGGGGATTTATCTACCAGCGAGCTCTATGAGTTGTTGAGACTGCGGGCGGACATCTTTGTAGTGGAGCAGGAATGCGCCTATGCAGACCCGGACGGCAAGGACCAAAAGGCGCTGCATCTGCTGGGATACGAAGGGGAGGAGTTGGTCGCCTGCGCCCGGATCTTCGGCCCGGGAGATTATATGGAACAGGTGAGCATCGGCAGGGTAGCCGTAAACAAAGAGCACCGCGGCAGGGCGTTGGGCAAACAACTCATGCTACGGGCAATGGAAGCGGTTCGGGAACGATGGGGAGCAGTCCCTGTCGCATTGTCCGCACAGACCTACCTTCGTAAATTCTACAGTGAATTGGGTTTTTCCGAAACCGGAACGGAATACCTGGAAGACGGCATCCCGCACATTAAAATGATCCGCAGTTAAGGGGATCAGGTTACTTTGATCGGCTGCTTACTGCCCAGGTTTAGCTCGCGCAGCAGGGTTTCAGTGAATTTATAATGGCCCCGGAAGGTGAGGATCCGGAAGCGGTTGGATTTCAGGCGGCTCAGCGTATCCAGAAAGAGCCATTTGGATTTCAGCAGCGTCGGCCGGTCAGATTTCAGGCTGATATCAAAAACGTACTTCATGCCGTTCTTGGTCGCGGTGATATCCGGGGTTACCGCATTGCCCGTACTTTTCTTGATATAGGATTTGGGGCTTTCATAGCCTTCCATATCCACTTTGATATTGTTGAATCCGCGCGCCTGCAGATGTTGGACGGATTGTTCCAGAAGCTCCTGGTTCTCTTGCTTTTCTCTTTTGATCATAGCTAATAAGATAACCAATTTGCCGAGATTGCCAAGAAATCGGGGCGGATTAACACTTTATTAAGCTGATCCACAGGCCTGGATGAGGGGGTGAATCGGTAGATTTCCTCAGTCCAGCATCACCGTTTTCCCGCTTTTAAACGAGGCATCCGCAGCCAAAACGATCTTCAGGCTGTTCACCGCATCACGCAGGTGCGCCCCCAGGTCCAGGTCTTCCTGTATAGCCTTCAGGAAATATTCCTGCTCCAACCGGCATAAGCCATCGTGATCCGGTTCGTCTTCGGTGCTGATGTACTGATCCTCCCGGGCAAAGTTACCCTCGGCGTCCGTTTCGCTGTGGTGGAGCAACAACCCGCCGGTTTTGGAATGCCCTTCCACATCGTCGGAAGCGCCTTTGGCGGAATCGGAAATGGAAACGCAGCCTTTAGGCCCGATCACGTCCTTTACAAAAAACGCGGTTTCGCTCATCATGGGCCCCCAGCCCGCCTCGTACCAACCCACAGAGCCGTCCTCAAACCGGACCTGTAACTGACCGTAGTTGTACATCTCCGGAGCAATTTCGTCGCTAAGCCGCGCACCTATGGCGCTTACGCTAACCGGGCGGGAGCGGGTCATCAGACACATAATGTCCACATAGTGTACCCCGCAATCTACAATGGGCGACATGGAATGCATCAGTTGCTTGTGGGTATACCACTGGGGGCCGGAACTCTGTTGGTTCAGGTTCATCCGCATGACCAGGGGCTTGCCCAGGGACTGGGCGATTTCCACGAAGCGCGACCAGGCGGGATGTACCCTCAGGATGTACCCCACAACCATTTTCCGGTTGACCTTGGCGGCCAGGTCCACCAAACCCTGCGCCTCTTCCACGGTAAGCGCCAGCGGTTTTTCCACAAATACGTGGCAGCCCGCCTCCAGGGATTCCCGGACCAGTTGCGCATGCGTATCCGGGTAGGTATTGATAGACACAGCGTCTACGGCACCTGCGGACATTGCCTCGGAAAGGCTCCCGAAGGTAGGATACCCTCCCAGTTCCCCGGACAGGCGCTCCCGGCTTTCCGTGCTGCGACTTACCAGGCCCGCTATTTCAAAGGCATCCATGGCATGGTAGGCTCGGGCATGGCTGGTACCCATGTTTCCGCAACCCAGTACAACAACTCTAATTTTTTGGCTCATGATCTTCCAGACTAAATGCGATTATCTTATTTCCTCTTGGCGTCCCCAGTTTTTCACCCCCGCAGGCCAGGGCAATATACTGTTTCCCGTCTACCTCGTAAAGGGCCGGGGTGGCAAAGGCTGCCGCGGGTAATTTGTACTCCCAAAGCAATGCGCCGCTGTGGCGGTCAAAAGCCCTGAAGTAGCCGTCTTTGGTGGCGGCCAGGAACAACAGCCCGTTTTCCGTTATCACCGGGCCGCCATAATTCTCCGTCCCCGTCTGTGGATGGCCCAGGGCTTTCAGCGAGTCGGTCTCCCCCAGGGTTACCTGCCAGAGGTAGTCACCGCTGTTCAGGTCCAGGGCATGCAGCGTGCCCCAGGGCGGGGTGATGGCCGGCAGCCCGGCAGCATCCAGGAATTTATTGTAACCCCCGTGCTGATAGGGCAGGGGAACTTCGGATTCCGGGTCATCGGACGTCACTTCGCGCTTGTCCTCTTCCTCAAACAGGAATCCGATAAGGGCTTCCACGGCCGCATCGTCCAATTGGGGGAATCCGGGCATCATGCCCTTGCCGTTTCGGATCTGGTTTTCGAGGGAATCAGCCGTAAATCTTTGGCGGAGATCCAGCAGGGAGGGATAGCCGCTGGCCGCCACCCCCTTTCGATCGGTACGGTGGCAGGCCGCACAATACAGCCGGTAGGTTCTTTCGCCGGCGGATACTTCGCTGTCCTCCTCCG
>JBNKHB010000025.1:0-17357 GCA_050290125.1 Robiginitalea sp. | reverse complement strand
GGACCATTACTTTTATCCTGGTCATTGCCGCTCTGGTGCAGATGGTGGAGATCGTACTGAAGAAAGTGAGTCCCCCGCTCTATCAGGCCCTGGGTGTGTTCCTTCCGCTGATCACCACCAACTGTGCCGTACTGGGGGTTGCCATCCTGGCGCTTGGCCTCGAAGACGGCGGGCTGCTCAAAGCGGTATTCTTCGCCATTTCCAGTTCGGCGGGTTTTGCCCTGGCGCTTATCCTTTTTGCAAGTATCCGGGAATACCTGGAATTGGCCGACATTCCCGAAGGCATGAAAGGGGTGCCCATCAATTTGCTGGTTGCCGGATTGCTTTCCCTGGCCTTCCTGGGGTTTGCCGGCCTGGTTTAGGCCGGTAAGGGTTCCTGAATTCCTTAATGCACCTGGTAGATCTCCCCGGAAAAGAAGAGGTCGTCCGTTTTCTCAAACTCGGAATTTTCCATTACCTGCCGCGTAACGGCATCCTCCCGCTCTTCAAAGGTGATGTCCTCCACACTCCTGATAATGCCCGTAACGATCGGGTCCTGCAAGCGGACCAACATCTGGTGCAGCGTGGGATCCGGCTGGTGAGCATCGTGGACCAGGATGTCTTTTTCGGTAAGGCCGTTTTCGCCAAGGTTTACGACTTGCAGGGCAAGTCCGTTGAGGACCAGTCCCTTCTCCCCCTCCTTACCGAACAGCATGGGTTTGCCGTGCTCCACATGGAGTTGCTTGTCGTCGCGCACCGCCTTATCCGTATACGCGGCAAAGCAATTGTTATTGAAGATGACGCAATTCTGCAGGACTTCGATAAGCGCAGTGCCTTTAAAGCTCTCTGCGGCAATAAACGCATCGGTCAGTTCCTTTGGCGCGTTGCCGGGCACCCGGGCAAAAAAACGGGCCTGGGCCCCCAGCGCCAGCTCCCCGGCGGAAAACGGAGGCTGGGTGTTCCCGTAGGGCGAAGACTTGGTCTTCTGGCCCACCGAGGAAGTGGGTGAAAACTGGCCCTTGGTAAGGCCGTAGATCTTATTGTTGAACAGGATCATGTTCAGGTCTATGTTGCGGCGCAGCACATGGATAAAATGATTCCCGCCGATGGCCAGGCTGTCGCCGTCACCGGTGATGACCCAAACGCTCAGTTCCGGGTTGGCGAGTTTTACCCCGGAAGCGATGGCCGGGGCCCGGCCGTGGATCCCGTGCATCCCGTAGGTGTCCATGTAGTAGGGAAAACGGGAGGAACACCCGATCCCGGATATGAATACGACATCTTCCTTCTTAACGCCCATTTCCGGCAGGGCCTTTTGCATGGAACGCAGGATCACATAGTCGTCGCATCCCGGGCACCAGCGTACCTCCTGGTCGCTGGCAAAATCCTTATAACTGTATTTCGGTTCGGTCGTTTCCATGATTCAGCCTAATTGTTGTTTGAATTCCTGAATGAGTTCGTCGTTGCCGAAGGGCAGTCCCTGTATCTTGTTGAATTGAGCCAGGTCCAGGCCGCTGTATTGGATGCGCAGGATCTTGGCAAACTGCCCGCTGTTCAACTCGCAGACCAGTACTTTCTTAAATCGCCTCAGCACCTCTTCGGTGTTGGCCGGCAACGGGTTGATATAATTGAAATGCGCAAAGCCGATGGTATCGCAACCTTCATCATACAGTTGTTTTACCGCGGTATGCAGCGCCCCGTAGGTGCCGCCCCATCCGACCACCAGCAGGTCGCCCTCAGGGGCAAATTCGGTGGCCAGAGGGGGAATGCTTTGCTGCACCCGCTTTACCTTCTCGGCCCGGATCCCGGTCATGTATTCGTGGTTTTCGGGGACATAGCTGACGTTCCCGGTTGTCCCGTCCTTCTCAAGCCCCCCGACGCGATGCTCCAGACCGGGCATGCCGGGTACCGCCCAATCCCGGGCCAGGGTTGCCGGGTCCCGGTCGTAGGGATGCCAGTTTTCCGGGGTTTCCTGCATCAGGCGGGAGCGGATCTCCGGCATTTCGTCTACGGACTGGATCTTCCAGGGAGCGGAACCGTTGGCGATGTACCCGTCCGTCATGAGGATTACCGGCGTCATGTGTTCCAGCGCCAGCTTGGCCGCCTCAAAGGCGTACTGGAAGCAGTTAGCCGGCGTACTAGCCGCAATGACGATCACCGGGCTTTCCCCGTTCCTGCCGTACATGGCCTGCAGAAGGTCAGACTGCTCCGTCTTGGTGGGCAGGCCGGTGGAAGGACCACCCCGTTGGACATCCACGATCACCAGCGGCAATTCCACCATCATGGCCAGGCCCAGGGCTTCGCCCTTCAAAGCAAGCCCCGGGCCGGAGGTGGTGGTCACCGCCAGGTTCCCGGCAAAGGAAGCCCCGATCGCAGAGGTAATCCCGGCAATCTCGTCCTCCGCTTGCAGCGATTTAACCCCAAAGTGCTTGTGTTTGACCAGCTCGTGCAGGATATCCGAGGCCGGGGTTATGGGATAGGACCCCAGGAAGAGTTGCAGGCCCGACTTCTCCGCAGCGGCCAACAGGCCCCAGGCCGTAGCCGTATTCCCCATGATCACCCGGTAGGTGCCCGGAGGCATCTGGGCAGGTGCAATGGTATAGGAGTTCGGGATGAGCTCCAGGGTTTCCGAATAAAAATACCCGGCGTTCAGCACCTTGGTATTGGCCTCGATCAACTCCGGTTGCTTCCGGAACTTTTTACGGAAGAAATCGATGGTGTGCTCCGGGGAGCGGTGGTACATCCAATATACCATCCCCAGGGCAAACATGTTCTTGCTTCGGGTAATAACCTTGTTATCCAGGCCCTGCATGTCCTTTAGGGCTTCCTTGGTAAGCGAGGTCATCGAAACCTCGATCACCCGGTAATTCTCCAGCGTCCCGTCTTCCAGCGGATTCGATTCGTATTCTGCTTTTTCCAGGTTTTTCTTCGTAAAGGCATCGGTGTCCACGATAATCGTATGCCCGGCTTTTACCGCATACAAATTCGTCTTGAGGCCGGCCGGGTTCATCGCCACCAATAGATCCACGTTATCCCCGGGGGTACTTACCTCAATGCTTCCAATGTGTACCTGGAAGCCGGATACGCCGTACAGGCTTCCCTGCGGCGCCCGTATCTCCGACGGATAATTCGGGAAAGTAGCCACATCGTTGCCGAACATGGCGGAAGTATCCGAGAACTGCGTGCCCGTTAGCTGCATCCCGTCCCCGGAGTCACCGACAAAGCGGACCACCACCGCTTCCAGCGCCTTGATATCCTGTTCTTCGCTTTTTAGTAGGGCCATGATATTTGTTTAGTTTGGCCGGCCGCTCGCGACCGGCGCCATTCCTGTAAATATAACTGCACATTCAAAAACGATTCCTGATATATGTCATCAAAATCCCTGATAATGAGCGCTATTTTTATGTCTCAACCCATAAAACCGGTGAGCCATGGCTATTGTAATTACCGATGAATGCATAAACTGCGACGCCTGTATTTCCGAGTGTCCGAACAATGCGATCTACGAGCCCGGAGAGGAATGGTCCTATTCGGATGAAACCGAACTAAGCGGTACCGTTACCGTTCCGTTCTCAGGGGCGGAGGTGGATGCCGACGAGGAAAACGAACCCATTTCGGAGGAGTTCTACTATATCGTCCCCGAAAAATGTACCGAATGCAAGGGCTTCCACGACGAACCCCAATGCGCCTCGGTATGTCCGGTGGACTGCTGTATCCCGGACGCGAATCACGTGGAAACCGAAGAACAGCTTTTGACCAAAAAAGCCTGGATGCACGGGGAATGACCCTGATCCCCGGCCAGCCGCTCTCCCCCGGCGACCGGGGGCACAGCCCATACGAGCGCTGTTAGCTGTGAAACAAATTTTCAGGTGCAGGCCAATAGGAAACTTCCCCGCCCGTGCCCATGCCGGAACCGGTGCAACATACGGCACCGCAAACCGGGATATATATATAGTAATACAACAAACCCGTCATGAAAAAAGAATTTCCAAAACTCATTTGCGATGCGAATGAAGCGGTGGCCCGGATTGCCCATAAGACCAATGAAGTGTGCGCCATCTACCCGATTACCCCGGCCTCTCCCATGGGAGAGCACGTGGATGTCCTGAGTTCAAAGGGCCAGAAAAACATCTGGGGCAACGTGCCTAAAATTGTGGAGATGCAGAGCGAAGGAGGCGCGGCAGGCGCCGTGCACGGGTCACTGCAGGGCGGGGCACTGACCACTACCTTTACGGCCTCCCAGGGATTGCTCCTGATGATCCCTAACATGTATAAGATTGCCGGGGAACTGCTGCCCGCCGTGATCCATATTGCGGCCCGCACGGTTGCCACCCATGCGCTTTCCATTTTCGGGGACCACTCCGACGTAATGGCGGCGCGGCAAACCGGTTTTTCCATGCTGTTCGGGGGATCCGTGCAGGAGGCCATGGACTTTGCGCTGATCGCACAGGTCTCCACCCTAAAATCCAGGGTGCCCTTCCTGAATGTATTCGACGGCTTCCGGACCTCCCACGAAATCTCCAAGATCGACGCCATCCCGGATGACATCATTACGGCAATGATGCCGGAAGAGGCCATCATGGCGCATAAGCAGCGTTCGCTGGACCCGGACCACCCGGTGGTCCGCGGCACCTCCCAGAACCCGGACGTATTCTTCCAGGCCCGGGAGGCGGCCAACACCTATTACGACAAAGTGCCGGGAATTGTCCAGGATACCATGGATGAGTTCTACGAGCACACCGGTCGCCGGTACAGCCTCTTCTATTATGTGGGCCACCCCGAGGCCGAGAAGATCGTTGTGATCATGGGTTCAGGTCAGGGGCCGGTCATCGAGGCCGTGAACACCCTGGCGGGCAAAGGCGAAAAGGTCGGAGCCGTGATCGTACGCTTGTTCAGGCCGTTCTCCATCGCCCACTTTGTGGACGCCATTCCGAAAACCGTCTCCAAAGTGGCCGTTCTGGACCGGACCAAGGAACCGGGCAGTACGGGGGAACCTCTATATCTGGACGTGGTCACTGCCTTTACCGAGAGCGATCGGGAAATGCCGAAGATCATTGGCGGGCGGTATGGCCTCTCCAGCAAGGAATTCGATCCGGCCATGGTAAAAGCGGTCCTGGACGAACTGGACAAACCGGAACCCAAGAACCATTTTACGGTGGGCATCACCGATGACGTAAGCCATAAAAGCCTGGAAGTGGGCCCGCGGCTCCAGACCATCAAGAGCACGTTCAATTGTATGTTCTACGGCTTGGGCTCCGACGGTACGGTGGGTGCGAACAAGAACTCCATCAAGATCATCGGGGAGACCACGGATAATTATGTTCAGGGGTATTTTGTGTATGACTCCAAGAAGGCCGGGGCACAAACCGTCTCCCATTTGAGGTTCGGTCCGGAACCCATTTACTCTACCTATCTCATCCACAAGGCCGACTTCATCGCCTGCCATCAGTTCAACTTTATCGAGAAGTACGACATCCTCCGGAATATTAAGAAGGGGGGTACCTTCCTGTTGAATGCGCCTTATTCCAATACGGAGATCTGGGATCAGCTGCCCCGGAAGATGCAGGAAGAAATCGTGGAGAATGAATTGGAATTCTACGTTATCGACGCCAGCCGGGTGGCCCAGGACGCAAAGCTGGGCAAACGGACCAATACGGTGCTGCAGACCTGCTTTTTTGCCATCTCCGGAATCCTGCCCCGGGAGGAGGCCATCGACCGGATCAAAAAGGCCATCGTCAAGACCTATTCGCACAAAGGCGATAAGATCGTCCAGATGAACTTTAAAGCGGTGGATACCTCGCTTGAAAACCTGCAGAAAGTAGCTTATCCGCGCCAAATCACCAACGACAGGGACCTCAAGCCCATGATGACCGGCACCACCGATCCGTTTGTTACGGAAGTCTTGGGCAAAATCCTGGCCGGCAAGGGCGATGAACTGCCGGTAAGCGCCTTCCCGGTGGACGGCACCTTCCCCACGGGTACTTCCCAGTACGAAAAGCGGGGCATTGCGAATTTCATCCCGGTCTGGGACGACGAGACCCTCTGTACGCAGTGCAACAAATGCGTCGCTATTTGTCCGCATGCGGCCATCCGGGCCAAGGTAGTTCCCAACGAGGATCTGGCCAACGCGCCGGCCGGTTTGAAAGCGGTGCCTGCCAAGGGCCGACCCTTTGACAAGGACAAGGAGTCCTACGTCCTGCAGGTATCTCCCGAGGACTGTACGGGTTGTGACCTCTGCGTGGCGGTTTGCCCGGCCGAAAGCAAGGAGATCGAAAACTTCAAGTCCATCAACATGCGGACCAAACTGGAGGTCCAGGAGGAGGAAAACAAGAATTGGGATTACTTCGTTTCATTACCCGATTACGACCGCACGGCCTTGCAGATAACCAATATCAAAGGCTCCCAATTCCTGGAACCGCTCTTTGAATTCTCTGGTGCCTGCTCCGGCTGTGGCGAAACCCCGTATATCAAAATGCTCACGCAGCTTTACGGCGACAGCGTGGTGATTGCGAACGCCACGGGCTGTTCTTCCATCTACGGCGGGAACCTCCCCACCACCCCCTACAAGACCAATAAGGAGGGGCGGGGACCGGCGTGGGCCAACTCGCTCTTTGAGGACAATGCCGAATTTGGGTTCGGGATGAAGCTGGCGATGAACAAGAAACAGGAAATCGCCGTAAACCTCCTCAAATCGCTGGAGGCCGAAGTAGGCGCAGCACTCACACAGGCCATCCTGGAAAATCCGGAAGCGACCGAGGCGGATCGCAGCAAGAAATTCGAGGACCTCGAGCGGCTGCGCGAGCGGCTTGCCGGCAGCGATCATCCGGATGCTCCTAAACTCAGCCGGTTTACCGAATATCTGCGTCACAAGGGCGTTTGGATCGTCGGTGGGGACGGCTGGGCCTACGACATTGGCTACGGCGGCCTGGACCACGTTTTGGCTTCGGGCGAGGACGTGAACGTGATGGTGCTGGATACCGAAGTGTATTCCAATACTGGAGGCCAGACCTCCAAAGCCACCCCGCTGGGGGCCAGTGCAAAATTCTCGGTGTCCGGTAAGCGTACCGGGAAAAAGAGCCTGGCGCTGCAGGCCATGTCGTATGAAAACGTATACGTGGCCCAGGTGGCCATCGGCGCCAAGGATATGCAGACGCTTCGGGCCATAGAAGAGGCTGCCGCCTATCCCGGGCCTTCCCTGATCGTTGCTTACTCCCATTGCGGGGAGCATGGCTACGACCTGAAGGACGGGGCCATCCAGCAGTCCAAAGCCGTGGAGACCGGCTACTGGCCATTGTTCCGATTTGATCCCTCCAAACCGAAGGGCAAGAAATTCAAATTGGATTCCGCGGAGCCCAGCGCCCCGATCGAGGAATTCATGTACAACGAAACCCGGTTTAAGCGGGTGGCCAAGGAAGATGCCAGCCTGGGAGAAGCCCTGTTGAAACAAGCGCAGGAAGAAGTGGACACCAAATGGGAACGCCTGGAATTGTTCAGGAATATGTAGTGTGAAGGTGGCGCGGACCGGGAGGGTCCGGTTAGAACGCAAGAACTAAAAACGAGTCAATAATGAAAGCTAAAGCCCGAGTATTGTTTGAGGAGGCCTACTTGAAATTGAGGGAGGCCAATAACGAACTCTGCAGGCCGGAAGAAGATGTGGTAGCCTCATTGGTCTGCAGCAATGCCCATGTTGCGATTGAAAAATACCTGAAGGGATTTCTGGCCCTGAACGCCATTGAGCCCGCCGAGGATGCAACCATAGACAGCCTGTACCGTCAGTGCAAAGCCATCAACAACCATTTTGAGGCCGTGCATTTATCCGGATTTGAGTGCAACCTCCACAAGGACGACTCGAGGTTTAGCAACGAATCCTCCAGGTTCAGCCGCTGCTTTGATATTGCAGACAGTTTGGATACGTTCTTGCGGAGGGAAAAGATCCTGACCTGAAGGGACGGATCCGCTACTCAGCGCACCCAAAACCCTGTGTTTGGCACAATGTGCCTTGCGAAATTATGAGCCCTCGGGGGCCAGCTCCACTTCCAGGCCGTGCAGGTCTTGGGTCAGGTGGATCTGGCACCCCAGCCTGCTTTTGTCGTTCACAAAGAATGCCTCCGACAACATGGCTTCCTCCTCGTCAGACTTCTCGGGGAGGGGGTGCTCGCTGAGCACGTAACACTGGCAGGAAGCGCACATGGCCATCCCGCCGCAGACCCCGATGGTGCCTTCCGGGGCCAGTTCATACGCACGCACCAATTCCATCAGGTTCATGTTCATGTCCGTGGGCGCCTCCAGCTGGTGGGTATGGCCGTTACGGTCTTTGATGCTTACTTGTATATCGCTCATACGAGGAATGGATTTGCTGAGTTTTAGTCGATACTTTTTACTACGGCTTTCGGAGCCTCCTTTTTACTGCCGTCAAAACCGTGGACACCCCCCACCGTGGTATATTTCATGACGTAGCGCTTATTGGGATGTATGCGTTGGTAAGCGCTTTGGCACATGAGGGTCGCCTCGTGGAAGCCGCAAAGGATCAATTTGAGCTTCCCCGGATATGTATTGATATCCCCAATGGCATAAATACCGGGAACATTGGTCTGGTAATCCAGGCTGTTATCTACTTTGATTGCATTTTTTTCGATGTCCAGCCCCCAGTTGGAAATGGGTCCGAGCTTCGGGGATAAGCCGAAGAGCGGAATAAAAGCGTCGGTCGGTATTTGCAGGGTTTCCTCCCCTTCGTTCAAAAGTTGCACCCGGACTTCCCGGAGCCTGTCGTCTCCGCCAAGGGCAACGACTTCGGCCGGGGTGATCAGATCGATCGCACCGCGGTCCTTCAATTCCTGGACCTTCTCTACGGAATCCAGCGCCCCCCGGAATTCAGTCCTCCGGTGTATAAGGGTCAGCTCACTGGCCAGGTCGGCCAGGTGGATGGTCCAGTCCAGGGCGGAATCGCCTCCGCCGGCGATGACCACGCGTTTGCCGCGATAGGCTTCGGGTTCCCGTACCATATAGCTTACCCCCCTGTCTTCGAAGCGATCCAGGTCTTCCAGTTGGGGCTTCCTGGGTTCGAAACTGCCCAGCCCACCCGCAATGGCCACCACGGGGGCCCGGTGCTGCGTACCCTTGTCTGTGGTCACGATAAAGCTCCCGTCTTCCTGCTTCTCGATCTTTTCTGCTCGTTCGCCAAGGGTAAAGCCGGGTTCAAAGGGCTTGATCTGCTCCATCAGGTTCTCCACGAGGCCGCCTGCGCTAATTTCCGGGAATCCGGGGATGTCGTAAATGGGTTTTTTCGGATAGATCTCCGCCAACTGTCCGCCGGGTTGCGGCAGGGCGTCAATAATATGGCACCTGAGCTGCAGCAGCCCGGCCTCAAAGACCGCAAAAAGTCCGGTAGGACCCGCGCCGATTATCAGGATATCCGTTTTGATCATGCAGCGGTCTACTCGATATTGAGGACTTCCTCGATTTGGGGGGCGTGTTTTTTAATGGTCATCTCCACGCCGCTCTTCAGGGTCATCTGATTTACCGAACAGCCCACACAGGTACCCTCAAGCCGAACCTTTACCCGGGTACCGTCCTCGATGCCGACCAGGGAAATATCGCCTCCGTCACTTTGCAAAAAGGGCCTGATCTCATCCAGGGCCGCTTCCACTTTGGATTTCAATTCTTCCGACGTCATAGGCTTATTTCTTAGAGACCGCTTCGCATCCGGCCATTGTGGTTATTTTTATGGCTTCGGTAGGCGGCAGGTCCTCGTTCCTCGCTACCAGTTGGCTTACCGTTTGCCGGGTAGCCTCTTCAAACGCCTCCTGCACCGGGGTATCCTGCTGCAGCGCCGCGGGACGTCCCACATCGGAAGCTTCCCGGATGCCCTGTACCAGAGGAATTTCTCCCAGGAACGGGATCCCCAGGTCCTCGGCCAGGTTACGGGCTCCGTGCCTGCCGAAGATGTAGTATTTGTTATCCGGCAGCTCTTCCGGCGTGAAATAAGCCATATTCTCGATCAACCCCAGGACAGGGACCTTGATGGCTTCCTGACGGAACATCGCCACGCCCTTGCGGGCGTCCGCCAGGGCAATGGGTTGTGGGGTGCTCACCACCACCGCCCCGGTTACCGGCAGGGACTGCATAATGCTCAGGTGGATATCCCCTGTTCCCGGAGGCAAATCCACCAACAGAAAGTCCAGTTCGCCCCAATGTGCGTCAAAGATCATCTGATTGAGCGCCTTGGCGGCCATGGGGCCTCTCCAGATCACCGCCTGGTCGGGTTGGGTAAAGAAACCGATGGAAAGGATCTTTACGCCGTACTGTTCCACGGGCCGCATCTTGGTCTTCCCGCCCACTTCGATCGACAACGGCCGCGCCTCGGCCACATCGAACATGATGGGGATGGAGGGGCCGTAGATATCCGCATCCAGCACCCCTACCTGCAAGCCCATTTTAGCAAGGGTCACAGCGAGGTTGGCCGTTACGGTGGATTTACCGACACCGCCTTTGCCGCTTGCCACTGCAATGACGTTGGAGATACCGGGAATGGCATTCCCCCGAATGGTAGGCGCCTGCGGTTTGGCCGGGGCATCCACCTGTACGTTCACAGTGATCTTTGCCTTTTGATATACTTCCTTGTGGATCTGTTGAAGGATGCTCACCTCGGTTTTTTTGCGCGCCTGCAGGCTCGGGTTTGAAATGGTGATATCCACGATTACCTCGTCCCCGAAAACCTGTACGTTCCGCACGGCTCCGGTCTCTACCATATTCCCTCCCTCCCCGGGAACGCTAATGCCTTCCAGTGCCTTGAGGATCTGATTTTTATCAAGCTTAACGGCCATATAACTTATTCAAACTCATTCTAAACAGCAAAGATACGGCTTGGAATCCAAAACCCGGAATACAGGGGGGATAATTTGACGGGTGGAGAAGGACGCTAAAGTTCCCTGGAGGGATCCCAGAAGTGGGTACTGAAATCCACTACCTGATTCTCCTTTACCTGAATCCCTTCGTTCTCCAGTAGTTGTTGCATGAGCCGGCTGCCCTCAAAATGGTGTTTGCCCGTTAGCAAACCAACCCGGTTAACGACGCGGTGTGCCGGCACGTCGTCCCGGCCGTGGCACTGGTTCATGGCCCAGCCCACCACCCTGGCGCTGCGCGCGGCTCCCAGGTATCGGGCAATAGCACCGTAGGAAGTTACCCTGCCGAAAGGGATTTGCCGCGCTACTTCGTATACCTTTTCAAAGAAATGCTCGTCGCCCGCCGCCATGGTTCAGGTATAAAAGATCCGGATCAGTGTAATGACCAGCAGGAGGAGCATCAGCCCGCTGAGCACGTAATTCGAATTTTTAGAAAAGGTGCTGGTTCGGGAATCGAGTTTGTTGAAGTACACGGTGTAAATGTACAGCACCGCAAAGGTGCCGCAACCTGCGGAGAGGATAAAAACGGTAATATCCCAGAATTCGAATTGAATCCAGCCGGAGGCGTTCCACATGGCATTCAGCGCACTGTAATAGGGGATGGTCAGCAAATTGAGCGCGGCCAGCAAGACCCCTTTGAAGTAGCTGTTCTTCTTACTGACCTTTACCATTTTCAAAGGCTTTTGCCCCTCCTTGCGCGCCAGCACGAAAAAATAGATCGCAAAAAAGGCGAAAACCCCCAGGGCCGCCTTCTGCAACCAGGCGATCACTTCCGGGTTCCGGTACAGGAATTTGGAGATCCAGACGGCGATATAGGCCTGCAGCACGACCATGCTGGAGACCCCCAGGCTAAAGATCACCCCGTTCGTCTTTCCTTTGCGCACGCTGATCTTGGCGGCATTCATGTTGAGCAGGCCGGGCGGTACGGTCGCCATAAATGCGGCCGAAAACGTCGCAAAAAAGAGGATCAGCAAATGGGTCATTCCGGGTCCAGGCTAAAGGCTAGATACGTAATGGGCTTACCTTGTTGAATATACTGTTTTTCATAAAAAGTCTGGATTTCCACCACTTCCTTCGGCGCACCTTCGTTGTGGTAGATGTTGTGGTTGGAATAGTGGATGGTAAGTCCCTTGCCCTGCAGAAGCCCCAGAGTGTAGCCATGCATGAATTCGCTGTCGGTTTTCAGGTGTACCGTACCGCCCGGTTCCAGGATCTTCCGATATCGTTCCAGAAAGTGGGGATTGGTCATCCGGTGCTTGGTCCGCTTGAATTTGATTTGCGGATCCGGGAATGTAATCCATATCTCGGCTACTTCCCCGGGTGCAAAAAGCCGATCGATCAGCTCGATATGGGTCCGCAGAAAGGCGGCATTGGACAATTCCTCCTCCAGGGCCGTCTTGGCCCCGCGCCAGATTCTCGCTCCCTTGATATCCACTCCGATATAGTTCACCTGCGGATTGCGGCGGGCCAGCGCAAGGGTATAGTCGCCTTTCCCGCAACCCAGTTCCAGGACGATGGGATTCGTGTTGCCGAAGTATTCACGCCACTTCCCGCGCCACTGGAAACGACCGTCTAGGACCTCCTGCCTGCCGGGTTGACTGACATTGGGAAATTCTTCATTTTCCCGGAATCGCTTCAGTTTGTTCTTGCTGCCCATGAGTTGTTCAACTTCCTGGCCACAAAGCTACGAAATCGGCCTGTTGCGGCTATATGACGGGGGCGGGAACCCTGGCTTTTTCCAGGGTAAAGGAGAATTCCGAGCCCACATCCACCACGCTTTCCACGTAGATCTTTTCGTTGTGTGCCTCGATGATGTGTTTGACGATCGCCAGGCCCAGGCCGCTGCCGCCCTCTTTGCGGCTGCCGCTCTTGTCTACCCGGTAAAAGCGTTCAAAGAGTCGGGTCAGGTGTTGTTCGGCAATTCCCTCTCCATTGTCGGTAACCCGGACGATGACCTTGTTCTTGATCAGGTTTTCCACGCTCACTTCCGTAGTGCCGTCCTCATGTCCGTACTTGATGGAGTTCACCACCAGATTGCTCAACACCTGCTGGATCTTTTCCTGGTCGGCCCGCACCATGATGGGAGAGGTATATTCCATATCAAATACCAAACTGATCCCTTTCTTGGCCGCCTTCATCTCCAACAAATCAAAGACGTTCCTGATCAGTTCGATGATGTCGAAATCCTCCTCTTCCAGATGCAGGTCACCGATCTCCAGTTTGGTGATCAAATCCAGGTCCTTGATAATATAGATCAGGCGCTCAACTCCCTTGGCGGCCCGGTTCAGGTATTTGCGCCGCACCTTGCGGTCTTCCAGGGCGCCGTCCAGGAGCGTGTGGATATACCCCTGTACCGTGAACAAAGGCGTCTTGAGTTCGTGGGAAACGTTTCCCAGGAATTCCTTGCGGTATTCCTCGCGGATCTTCAGCGTATCGATCTCGATCTTCTTGGCCCGGGCAAAATTTTCGATCTCTTCCGTAAGCGTTTTCATGTCTGTGGTAATGGCGCCCGAGGCCAGCGAAGTGGATTCCAGCAGCGTTACATCCTCATAGATCTGTTGGATCCGGCGGTAAATGAACTTCTCAACCCGTACCTGGATGACGAAAAAGGAAATAAGGAAAGTGCCCAAAACCAACACCGGCAGCCAGGGCCAATACGTGCCCAGTAATCCGCCCCAAAACAGCAGCCCGAACACCCCAAGATTCAGGAGGACGCTTATCAGTAAGGCGGAACGGAGAGCAAACCGATAGGATTTGCGCAGCTGGGTGGCCATTACTCAACGAACTTATAGCCCACGCCCTTGACGGTTTTAAAGTGGTCCTCGCCTATTTTCTCGCGGAGCTTCCGGATATGGACGTCGATGGTGCGGCCTCCGACCACAACCTCCTGACCCCAAACCTTATCCAGGATCACCTCCCGCTTAAATACCTTATCCGGTTTGGAGGCAAGCAGGGCGAGCAGTTCAAACTCCTTTCGGGGCAGGATCAGCTCCTTGCCGCGATTGATCACCTTATACTCTTCCCGGTTGATGACCAGCTTGCCGACCTTCAGGATCTCGGCGGCACTGTCCTCCCCTTTTTTCAAACGGCGCAGCAAGGCTTTTACCTTGCTGATCAGCACCTTGGGCTTTATGGGTTTGGTGATGTAATCGTCCGCCCCGGCGTCAAAACCGGCCACCTGGGAATAGTCCTCGGCCCGGGCGGTCAGGAAGGCGATGATGGTATCTTCAAGGCCCTTGGTCTTACGGATGATCTCACAGGCCTCTATTCCGTCCATCTCCGGCATCATCACGTCCAGAATGATCAGGTGCGGATGTTTTTTGCGGGCCTTTTCCACCCCTTCCGCTCCATTTCTGGCCGTATATACCTGGTAACCTTCGGAAGTGAGGTTATAGCTCAGTATTTCCAGAATATCGGGTTCGTCGTCTACCAGCAGAATCTTGATATCCTGTTTTTTCATTCCGATTGATTTTGGTTGATCTTTTCAAAAATAAAATAAAACGGGTAGTCCGCCTTTTGCTTAACATCGATTTAATGTTGAGCGCGTTCAGCTAACCATTTCATAACATGGGTATACACGTATGCGCCAGACTGTGCATTTCATCGAATTTTGCCCAATTTAAGGCGGGCTGCAAGGTGGTGGCATGGCAAAAGTACTATATTTGTGGCACGTGTTTTGCCGCTATGAAAATATGAAGCACCTCTACACCCTGATCCTGTTTTGTTTTGTCAGCATCGGCTTCGCTCAGCAAGAGCGGGCCCAGGGGGATATTGAAGGCTTCAAAATCTATCCGAACCCGGTTACCCAGGGTAAGGTCCAGGTGGTTTCAGCCACCGGCGGGCCTAAGCATATCCGCATCTTCGACGTCCTGGGCACGCCTGTCCTGGAAACTACCATCCTGGGAACGGAACTCAATCTGACGGGCCTCGAAGCCGGCGTCTACCTGATCCAGGTTTTTGAAAAGGACAAGGTAGCGACACGCAAGCTGATCGTAAAATAATCTCCGTCCTTTCTCCCCTTTTTAGCCACGACGAACGGCAAGAAAATCCGACGAACGGAATGCCGATCTGATTTTACCTACAAAAATTCAGGGTTCACAACAATAAATCCTGCTGTCCTGGGCTTCGGACTATATTTAACGCATTGATCCCAAATCAATAAGCCCCCATGAAGCACCTATACCTACTGCTCTTCATTGTTGGCACTTATACCCTTTCCTCTCAGCAGGCACCTTCGCCCGCACCCGCAGAGGAATTGCAGGTAAGATTACATCCCAATCCGGCTCTGGGAAATACCGTATATGTGGTTTCCGATACTCCGGGTCCCAAACAAGTAAGCGTTTTTGATCTTTTTGGCAAGGCCGTACTGGAGCGGCGCCTGACAGGTGACGCTTTGCCCATCGACGGGCTTGCCCCCGGCGTCTATATGGTGCGTGTCCGTCAAAATGAAAGGGGTGCCGTCAAAAAACTGGTAGTGCGATAAACTGCGCTGCGCCCTGCTTTTGGTTATTTTTGCCCTAAGTACGGCACCATGGCCCCCGGGGACATCTTTTCCATCGATTCTGTATCGGCATTCAAAGCCGCCGCTTTGGCGCTTTTTAGGGAACAATACCAGCAGGTCCCGGTATATCGCGATTTTTGCGAATATATGGGCCGGGGTCCGGAAAAGGTCCAAACCCTTGACCAAATCCCGTTCCTCCCCATCCAATTTTTTAAGAGCCGCAGGGTATTATCCCTAAATCGAGAACCAGCCGTCGTTTTCCTGAGCAGCGGGACCACCGGGACCGAGCCGAGCAAGCACTACGTCACAGACCTTTCGCTGTATCGCAGGAGTTTCACGGAAGGCTTCCGCAGGGCCTATGGCCCCCCCGAAAAATACTGCATCCTGGCCCTGCTGCCTTCTTACCGGGAACGCCCGGGATCCTCCCTGATCTTCATGGTAGAGGAACTGATCCGCCAGAACGGCCACCCGGAAAGCGGATTTATCATCGGCCCCCCGGAAGAATTGGCAGAGCGCATTCAAATCGCGGATGCCGGGCCGCGGCCTGTGCTGCTGATCGGTGTCTCGTTTGCCTTGCTTGACCTTGCGCAGCAGGCTCCTTTGAAACTGACCAATACCGTAATCATGGAGACCGGAGGGATGAAAGGGCGAAGAAAGGAATGGGTGCGCGAAGCCCTGCACTCAGAGCTTTGTAAGGGATTCGGGGTAACCCGGATTCACTCGGAATACGGGATGACCGAATTGCTATCACAGGCTTATTCAAAAGGTTCGGGATCTTTCCACGCGCCGCCCTGGATGCAGGTACTGATGCGGGATACGGAAGACCCGCTCTCGTATCAGGAGTACGGTCGAACCGGCGGGATCAATGTCATCGACCTGGCCAACCGCTATTCCTGTGCCTTCATAGCCACCCAGGACCTGGGGAAAGCTTACGCTGACGGAAGTTTTGAGGTATTGGGCCGTTTTGACCATTCCGATATCCGCGGCTGTAACCTGATGGCGCTTTAGGTGGCCAGGCTGGATAAGAGCGCCTCGCGTACTCCGGCCGCTTTGGGATGGACACTGGTTGCCGCCAGTTCATGTGCGGTAAAAGCGCCGCCGTATACCCGCATGCGCGCCTGGGGATCTGCTCCGTGTTCCAGCAGCAATGTTGCGAGCCCCGCAATGTTTTCCGGAACCTGTTGCCGCCAGATCTCCACCCCATTGCTGGCGCAATAATGCAGGAGTGTAGCCCCATGACCATAAGGCGAACGCATCGTGGTAAGCTCCGGGCGCTGCTTTAACAGCTCCTCGAGAATAATAGCCTCACCCTGGATCAAGGCGTCGGTTGCCGCTTCAAGATCCGGAGCATAACGCGCATCCGACTCCATAACCGAAGGCCAGGCCCCAAATCCGTATTCAGCGGCGATGCACGAGCGCGCATCACTCAGTTCCAGGCGTTCCGGGGCCGGCAAGGCCCCCAATTCCTTCCCTGAGAATTCCGGATGGTGGTTGGTAAGGGAACGCGCCGCATAGGGATGCCCTTGTCGGATTCCCATCCATAGGAGATCGGCAAGGCGTTCCAGATGCTCCCTGACCAGCCCGTTCCTGAAAGGGGCATCCAGCAATCCCCCGAATAAATCCAGGCTCTGGTCTACTATATCGGAGCGATAGGTTCTCATATCATTTACCCGTAACGGGATACGTGAGTATCATCGGGGATTCAAACCCCGTCCGCAATCAACACGTAATAATTCTTTTTCCCGCGCTGCAGCAACACAAAGCGGCCACTAATGAGATCCTCCTCGGTAATGGTATAGGCGTCGTCCACCTTGGTCTTGTTTACAGAGATGGACTGTTGCTTGAGTTCCCGGCGGGCTTCCCCGTTGGATTTCAGAAAGCCGGTCCGCGCGGAAAGCGCGGCGATCATATCCAGGCCGCCCTTTATATCCTGTAAGGGGACTTCTGCCTGGGGTACGCCTTCGAAGACTTCCATAAAG
>JBNKHB010000024.1:0-17574 GCA_050290125.1 Robiginitalea sp. | reverse complement strand
GCCGTCCGCCATTACCTTGAGGGCACGCACCATGGCTGCGGTTTTCCAGTCCCCTTCAGCGCCAAAACCATAGCCGTCGGCCATCAGGCGCTGTACGGCAATCCCCGGAAGCTGTCGGAGCTGTCCGAGGTTTTCAAAAGTATCCGTAAAGGCCTTAAACCCGCCTTCTTCCAGGAAATGTCGCATCCCCAGTTCAATGCGGGCGGCTTCCACCAGCGATTCCCGCATGGCGCCGCCTTTTTGCAATTCCGGGGCCAGCGTATAGTCGTCCTCGTAAACCTGCAACAAATGCTCCAGTTCAGTCTTGGAGATACCTTCCATGGCCCGCATGATGTCCGAGGAATCATAGGCGTTTACCGAGACCCCGAAACGCATCTGGGCGGCTACCTTGTCCCCCTCGGTAACGGCTACTTCCCGCATATTGTCGCCAAAGCGGGCCACCTTTAACTGCTTAAGCTCGGCTACGCCAGCAGCGACCCTTGCCCAAACACCGATTTTTTGACGTACCGGACTGCTCTCCCAGTGGCCGGTAACCACTTTCCTACCCATGCGCATCCGGGACAACATAAATCCAAATTCCCGGTCGCCGTGGGCGGATTGGTGCAGGTTCATATAGTCCATGTCAATGGACGACCACGGTAGCCCGGGGCTGAACTGGGTGTGCAGGTGGCAGAGGGGTTTATGCAGGATCCGGAGCCCGTTGATCCACATTTTGGCCGGCGAAAAGGTATGCATCCATGCAATGATACCGATGCACTGAGGGCTGGTGTTTGCCTTTTCGCAAACCTCCGTGATTTCGGCCGGGGTTTTTACGGTGGGCCCGGCCGTGACCCGAATCGGGATTTCTACCGCCGCGTCCAGGCCTCGCGCGATGATCCGGGCATTATCCGCCACTTGTTTCAGGGTTTCCGGGCCATATAAATGCTGACTTCCGGTAACAAACCAAATTTCTTTTTCCGGATGCTGTTTCATATTTTGATCCTTGGCTTACTGACCGTAATAGGCATCCTTGCCGTGTTTACGCTCATAATGTTTTTTTATCAGGGAATCCTTCAATCGCGGGGCTTCCGGATTGATCTGCAGGGTCAGGGCGGCCATCTGCGCCACAGTCTCCAGCACCTTGCTGTTATAGACCGCTTTTGCGGCGTCCTTACCCCAGGCAAACGGGCCGTGGTTCCCGATCAGCACCATTTCCACTTCCCGGTAGTCCAGGTTTCGCATTTTGAAACAATCCAGGATCTGCACGCCGGTGTTGTGTTCGTAATTTCCTTCGATCAGTGCATCTTCCATGGGCGGGGCGCAGGGGATGTCCCTGGTCAGGTGATCCGCATGGGTGGTGCCGAAGATCGGGATGTCTTTCTGCGCCTGGGCCCAGGCCACCGAATACAGGGCATGCGTATGGGCTACCCCGCCAATTTCCTCCCACTCACGGTAGAGGTAACTGTGGGTTTTGGTATCTGATGACGGGCGCAGGGAACCCTCTACCGGGGCGTTGTCGAAATCCAGGACCACCATGTCCTCAGGTCGCAGGGCCGCATAAGGCACCCCGCTGGGCTTGATGGCAAATACGCCTTTATCCCGGTCGGCGGAACTGACGTTCCCAAAGGTATAAACGACCAACCCCAGGGCGTTCAATTCCATATTGGCCTCATAGCACGCTTCTTTGATGGCTTTATAAGGGGATCCCATGTCAGTTGCTTTTGGTTGTTTCTTCTACAAAGGCGCCCAGCCTTTGATAGGCTTCCATCAAGCCGGAATAGGTTTCCACCTGATCCGCCTGGGGAAGGTATTCAGCTTCAAAATCACTTCCCAACACCTTGCCGGCCTCGATCACGTTCTTATATACCCCTGCAGCGGTAGCGGCATAGATGGCAGCGCCCAGGGCCGGCGCCTGATCGGACGCCGCCACTTTAATGGGCTTATTGAGCACATTGGCCAGGGTTTGCATGATGAAGGGCGACTTTCTGGCCACCCCGCCGATCCCGATGACCGACTGGACGCTAACGCCTTCCGATTCAAAACGGTCCACGATTAGTTTGGAGCCGAAACAAATGGCATTCACAAGAGCTTTAAAAAGATGCGGGGCGCGGGTGCCCAGGGATATCCCGGTAATGGCGCTCTTCAGCTGCTGATTCGCATCCGGGGTCCGACGCCCGTTCACCCAGTCCAGGGCAAGCGGGACGGCTTCTTCCAGCGGGACCTCTTCGGCCTGAGCGGCCAGCTCGCTGATAAAGTTCGCCTCCATTTCCCGATGAAGGGCGGCTTTCTGCTCATCCGTCAGGTGAGCGGAGCGCATCACCAGATGGTCCACCGGCCAGGACAGCAGGTCCTTGAACCAGGCCAAAACATCCCCAAATGCCGACTGTCCCGCTTCCAGGCCGATCATTCCTGGGATGACCGAGCCGTCTACCTGCCCGCAGATGCCCTTTACCGTAGTTGTCCCGATAATCTCGGGGGGTGAAACCATGATATCGCAGGTGGAGGTCCCCATGACCCGCACCAGGGCGTTTTGGTCCACCCGTGCGCCAACGGCCCCGGCATGTGCATCAAAGGTGCCTACGGAAATAACGGTTTTCGTGGTTAGTCCGAGCCTGGCAGCCCACTCTGTATTGAGGTGGCCGGCAGGTATATCCGAGGTGTAGGTGGTTTCGTAGAGCCGCGACCGCAAGGCTGCCAGCCGGGGATCCAGTCGGGAGAGGAAGTCTTCCGGGGGCAGTCCGCCCCAGGACTCATGCCACATGGCTTTGTGACCCGCCGCGCACCGGCTCCGTTTAAAGTCCTTCAGGTCTTTTTGGTCCGCGAGCAGATAGGTCATGTAATCGCAATGTTCCATCCAGGTATGCGCAGCATCCATCACCGAAGGGTCTGTACGGGCGATGTGCAGGATCTTGGCCCAAAACCATTCCGAGGAGTAGATCCCTCCTTCGTATCGGGTGTAATCCGGTCCGCCCCAGTTGCGGGCCAGTTCATTGATCTCGTTGGCTTCCGCCACAGCCGTGTGATCCTTCCATAGGATCATCATGGCATCCGGGTTGTCGCGGAAGGCATCCGTAAGGGCCAGGGGGACGCCTGCTTCGTTCAGGGGCAGGGGGGAAGAACCCGTCGTGTCGATGCAGATACCCGCAACGGATTCCGGCTTCACCCCGCTATGCGCAACCACCGCCGTTATGGTTTTTTCCAGGCCCTCAATGTGATCCAGCGGATGCTGGCGGAACTGGTTTCGGCCGGGTTCGCAATACGCGCCCTCCTTCCACCTGGGGTACCAGAACACCTCGGAAGCCATCTCGGCTCCGTCCGACGTATTGATCAGTACCGCCCGAACCGAGTCGGTGCCGTAATCCAGTCCTATTACAAATTCACTCATACTAGAGGGATTTTGTCCCATTTGCCATGGCTATCCGGTAATCGCTATGCGGACCACATTAACGGATTGTGGTGCCAGTTCAATATCAATAGTACCATTATCCGCACGGATTTGCCCTGTTTCCGGCTGGAGATTCTGCGGCTCGGAAAAGGAGTTTACCGCTTTCAGGTCTCCGCTCTTCAGAACGGTCAGGCTCCCCTCGCCTGCCAGTGCCCCGCCCCTGGGATTCAGGGTAACGGTTTGCGACGAAGTAGCGGTATTGACCAATTTCACGATCAACTCGCCGGTGTTGCCGTCCCTGGTAGCCGTAGCGTAAAGGGCATGTTGCCCGGTAAGCGGGTCCGCTCCTTCCGTAACCTGCAGCAATTCGGTCCCCGCATTTGTGGAAAAAAGTTGCTGCACGTAGTAATTGGGGGTGCCGTATGCCTCCAGGTTGTTGAACCAAATGAGGTCCGGCGTCCATTGCCAGCCCTCGGCATGTGCCATAAGCGGGGCGTAGGAGGTCATTACCACGACATCCGCATTGCGTTCCAGGCCGGTCATAAAGGCAGCCTCCGCCAGGGCGCATTCCCAGTTGTTCTCATTTTCGGGGCTGGTGGTGCTTACGCTCTGCGCAGCATATTCGCCGGCAAAGACCTTGGGCCCGTTCCGGTCGTAGTCGTCGTAGCGGGTGGCGTTGTTGCGGAACCATTCCGGCGCCTGATAGAAGTGTTCGTCGGCAATGGGTACGTTGCGCTGCTTCATTTGTTTCCAGCCGAATTCAAACATGTCTCCCTGCGGGAAGGGGCCGGGGGTGGAAATAAGGATGATTTCCGGGTGTTTTGCAGCCAGCGCCGCCGCAAAGACATCGTAGCGTTCAAAATACTCAGGCCCCCATTGTTCGTTGCCGATGCCCAGGTATTTCATGTGGAAAGGTTCGGGATGCCCCATCTGGGCCCGTAACCTGCCCCAATGTGTGTTTATGTCCCCATTGGCGAATTCCACCAGGTCCAGCGCCTCTTGTACATAGGGCTGCAGGTTTTCCAGCGGGACCAGTTCCCCGGTATTGAATTGGCAGGCCATGCCGCAGCCCAGGATGGGCATGGGTTCGGCGCCCAGGTCCTCGGCCAGTTGGAAGTACTCGAAGAAACCCAGCCCGAAACTCTGGTAATAGTCGGGTGTGGGCCGGTGATCGAATTCCGTATTCCAGCGGTTTACAAGCAACTCGCGTTCTATGGGCGGGCCAACGGTTTTCTGCCACTGGTAGCGCTTGGCCAGGGTCCGCCCCTCCACGATGCAGCCGCCGGGAAAGCGGAGGAAGCCGGGCTGCATGCCGTCCAGCAATTCCACCAGGTCCTTCCTCAAACCCTGTTTCCGACCCTTCCAGGTGTCCTGCGGGAAGAGGGAAACCATATCCATATCCAAACTGCCCTCTCCTTCAAAGGTGATTTTTAATTGGGCTTTCGCCTCCGTAGCACTGGGGGTCAGGACGGCCTCATAGCTCTTCCAGTCGCCGGTGTCCGGGCTGAAGTCGGTGGCCGCCAGGGTTGCCCCGGTGCTGTCCACCAGGGCAAATCGAACCCGATGGATCCCCTTGGCGTTGCCCATGCGGACAGAAAGGTCATAGGCCTGATCCTTCTTGATCCCAATGCCCCGGAAGCCCGTGTTGAGCAAGGAATAGTTATCCGGATTATGGACGATGATATGGCTGTACCGCTTGTTGCCCCCATGGGGCCTGGAGTAGGTTACCGCCTGGGCAAAACCGGAATCCTCATTCAGGGAATAATTCACGCTGTTGGGCTGCTCCCAACCCATCCTGGGCTCGGGGAACTCAAAGGAGCGGTTCTTGATCAATTCCGCGTACAACCCGCCGTCCCCTGCAAAATTGATATCCTCAAAAAAGATCCCGTACATAGTGGGCTGGATCGAAATACCGGTATCGGACAGGTCCACGACCAGATCCGAGTGGGTACCTTCGGGGATTTCAACGGAGCGGGACTCCTCCGCGGGTTCGCTTTCCGCAGCGGAAGGGGCGTCCGGTTTACAACCCAGCACCAACAGGGCCAGGGCCGCGAGGCCCAGCCGGATGGTATTGATAACTTTCTTCATAAGCCCATTATTTATCAATTGGTCGGGAGCCATACTTTCATCTTGCCGACGCCTCTGTTGGACCAGGCATAGTAGGGTATGGCCATTATATTTTCGTTCGAGAGGGTAGTTACGCCTCCCAGCAATGCTTCATCAAAGGCAACCGAATAACCCGCATCGGCCGCCAGGGTGAGATCATCGATTCCGGGGTTGTCCACTTCTTCAACCGCAAAGACCAGCGGACCGTATTCAAGGGCCATTTTACCCTGGTTTTCCGTTACTTCAGGACGCGAAACCACCTTCCGGACCTGCATGGGGAATTCCAGCTCCACGATATCCCCGGGGCTCCATTCCCGATTCAGTGCCAGGTATCCGTCTGCCACGTCCAGGCTGAGTGCCTGACCGTTTACCCTAAGCCGGGGTGTAGAAATTGCTTTTCCGACATAGCTGTACAAGCCACCGGGCAGAACCTCGTTCCGCGACCAGCCGGGTACCCTGAGCTTGAGCGTAAATGCTGCGGCCTGCTCAGGCCTCAGCGTGATGCGGACCTTCCCGTCCCTGGGATAAGCCGTTTCCATTTCGATGCGCAGTTCCTGGCCGTTTAGCTCCGTATGTGCGCGGTTGGCGGCGTAGAGGTTGACGTAGAGTTCATCCCCTGATTGGGAATAGATCAATCCGGGCATGGCAGGCAGGAAGCGGATCAGGTTGGTCGGGCAACAGGAGCAGTCAAACCAGTCCTTGCGCGTACACGACCCCTGGTTAAAGGTGTAAACCCCGTCGGATTCGAGCGCATTGGGGTAGAAGAACTCAACCCCGTCCAGCGAGAGGCCGGACAGCAGTCCGTTATAAAGGGTTCGCTCTATGATGTCCGAATATTGAACCGCTCCGGTAAGGTGGTGCAGGCGTTGGTTCCAGTAGACATCCCCTATGGCGGCACAGGTCTCGTTATAGGCGGTAAGGTTCGGCAACTCGAAGTCTTCGCCAAAAGCTTCCCCGCTGTGAAGGGCCCCGATCCCCCCTGTCAGGTACATTTTCTTGCCGACCATGTTTTCCCAAAGTGCATGGACGGCCGCCAGATAGGCGGTATCTTGCTGGATAGCGGCGATATCCGTCATGCCCGCATACATGTAAACGGCCCTCACCGCATGCCCCACCACTTCCTTCTGTTCCGTCACCGGGAGATGATCCTGGGAATAGGGGCCGAAGAGCTCGTGGTTTTCCGGATCGCCCCGATGATCCAGGAAATACCGGGCCAGGTCCAGATATCCTTTGTTTCCTGTGATGCCGTAGAGTTTGATCAGTCCGGTCTCAATGATCTGGTGTCCGGGCACCGTATGTATTTTATCCTCTTCAGGTCCAAAAGTCCGGATCATCAAATCGGCATTTTTCAGGGCGATATCTAGGAAGTTGCGTTTACCAGTGGCAAGGTGGTGCATGGCTGCGGCCTCATACAGGTGACCGGCATTGTAGAGTTCGTGACTGGATTCCAGGGATTCCCAGCGCTCACCCATTTCCACTTTAACCCACTGTGCCGGCGGCTTGGCCGGGTTGATGGTCCTCCAGGTAGTCAGGTAACCGTCTGCCTCCTGTCCCACGGCAATGATGGAGATCAGCGAATCCAGCAAGGATTCCAGTTCGGGGTTCGGGGCGCTGATCAGTGAATTGGAGGCTCCCTCTATGATCTTATAAACGTCCGTGTCGTCAAAGGGCATGGCGCCCCTGGTTTCTCCTTCCATCTGCCCCCCGGCGATCAGGAAATTCTCGAACCTGCCTTCTTCCCTGCACTTTTCCAGGGCAAAGGCGATGGTTTTCTCCTGAACCCGTTCTATAATCGGCAGCCAGAACGCGTCGGTAAGGGTTATGTTGCGGATGCTCACCGGCGATAAAGGGTAGCCGTCCGATTGTGGGTCCGGGGAGGCTCCGGAGCTTTCGCCGCCCACTTCTCCGCAATATGTTAACAGGAGCAGCGGCAATAGAAGGATTCCGCCTGTCTTAATGCTTTGGTCTATGTGCTTCCTGACGTTCATGGGCCTCTGGCTTCTCGCCGGAATTGCGCTCCGTCCTTATCTTCTTACTCTTCCGAAAGGACCACTACCGAAAAGGGCGGCAATTCCACTTGCAGGCTTCCGCGCCTGTATGAGAAATCGCTGAACCCGGCGGGCCGAATCCTATCGGGCTGGTCAAAGGAATTGTGGTCCTGCAGCCTGGAAGAAGCCAGGATCTCTGCCTTCAGCTTACCTACCTCCAGTCCGCTCAGGTCCACGCTGATCTCATGGCTCTCGTGCGCATCAATATTCACCAGGGATAAGTGAACCTTCCCGTTCGCATCCCGCGAGGCCGATACGGAAAGGGCGGGCAGCGCCGCTCCGTCCAGCTCGTAGGAAGGAGACTCAAATTCCACCGGCAGCAACTGCCCATCCTGATGTACCTTATACATCCGCATTACGTGGTATGTGGGAGTGAGCAGCATTTTTTCTTCCTCGGTAAGGATAACTGCCTGGAGCACGTTTACCGTTTGGGCCAGGTTCGCCATTTTAACCCGCTTTGCGTGATTGTTGAAGATGTTCAGGACCAGGCCCGCTATCATGGCATCCCGCATGGTGTTCTGCTGGTAGAGGAACCCCGGGTTCGTACCGTCGATCACGTCGTACCAGCCTCCCCATTCGTCCACGACCAGATCAACCCGGCCTTCGGGATCGTATTGGTCCATGATTGCCGTGTGCTTTTCAATGAGTTCCTTCATCCGCCAGGAGCGTTCCATGGTCTGGAAATACTCTTGCTCGGTAAAGTCAACCGAAGAACTCTTATTGCTCCAGTCTATGACGGAGTAGTGGTGGAGGGCCACCCCTTGGAGCATGTTGTGGGGAATATTTTTCATCAGCACCTCGGTCCAGTTGTAATCGTCGCCGCTGGCGCCGCTGGCGATCTTGTAAACGCCCCCGTCAATACCGGCATTCGATATAAAGGTGGCATATTTACGGTATTCGTCCGCGTAGTATTCCGGGCGCATATGGCCACCACATCCCCAGGCCTCGTTGCCGACCCCCCAGTACTTAACCTTCCAGGCCTGCTCGCGACCATTTTCGCGACGCAGGTCGGACATGGGGCTCTTCCCGTCAAAATTGGCATACTGCACCCAGTCCGCAAACTCCTGTACGGTTCCACTGCCGACATTGCCGGTAATGTAGGGTTCGGTCTCCAGGAGCTCGCACAGGTTCAGGAAGTCATGGGTCCCGAAGCTGTTGTCCTCGGTGACCCCGCCCCACCAGGTATTTACGATGGTGGGTCGATCCTCCAGCGGGCCGATGCCGTCCTTCCAATGATAGGTATCGGCAAAGCAGCCCCCCGGCCAGCGGAGGTTGGGGATGTTCAGATCCCTGAGTGCCGCTACGATGTCGTTGCGGACCCCTGCCGTGTTGGGGATGGGACTTGCTTCCCCCACGTAGAACCCGCCGTAAATACACCTGCCCAGATGTTCGGCAAAGTGCCCGTAGATATGTTTGCTGATCTGCGGACTTGAGGCATCCGGGAGGACCCGGATTTCCGTTAGCTGGGATTGCAGTGTAAGTGATGTGAAAAGAAGGAGACTGAATAAAGCGGCGGTTACATTTTGCCGGTAGAAGTCTTTCATAGGGTTGGTTTGAGGAGTAAGGCCGCGGTTATTCCGCGGCCTTACGAGAATTAAATTAAAACTAACTCAAATAAAAGGGAGAATACCTGTGATTAGCACTTTTATAAGTGTTGGTATTACATTTGTAAATTACAAAAAGAATCTTAGGATTCAAAAGAAAATAATAATTTAAGGGTGTATTTAACACATTTATAATTTTTCTGCCAATTTTGAACTATATTCTCAAGCGGTGACCCCGAACCCTCAGAATCTTAAAACACGATGGATCTGAATTTCTACAATAATGAGGACAAGGTGCTGGTGGCCGTAGACTGCATCATCTTCGGCTTCTACAAGGACGGGTTGAAGATCCTCCTGGTCACCCGTAAAATGGAACCTGATAAAGGCAAATGGTCCCTGATCGGGGGATTCCTGAAAAAAGACGAGGACCTGGACCAGGCAGCGGTACGCGTATTGCATACCCTCACCGGACTCCACGACATCTACATGGAACAACTCTATGCGTACAGCAAGGTAGACCGGGATCCGGGAGAGCGGACCATTTCGGTAGCGTATTATGCCCTGATAGACGTTGAGTCCCATCAGTTTGAAGGACCGCTCATGGAGACGGCGCGCTGGTTTGACCTGAACGAAGCGCCGCAGCTTATTTTTGACCATAACGAAATGGTGCAGAAAGCCGTAGCGCGGCTGCGCCGTCGTGCCCTGAGCCAACCCATAGGCTTTGAGTTATTGCCGGAAAAATTTACGATGCGCCAGCTGCAGAACCTATATGAATCCATTCTGGACAAGAAACTGGACAAACGGAATTTTATCAATAAGATCAACGCGCTGGACATCCTCATTAAGCTGGACGAAAAGGATATGAGTGTGGCCCGGAAAGGCGCCTACCTCTATACCTTTGATACCGGGAAGTACGCCCGGAAAGTAGAGGAAGAAGGCTTTAATTTCAAGATCTGAAAGCCTGGCCTTCTGGCCAAACCTACAAATTCAGTACGCGTACCTATACACCTGATGATTCCCTAAGAACGATGAGAACTTATCTGATTGCGGCGCTTCTGGTCGCCGGATTGCTGAACGGTCAATCACCCGCCGATATTCCCCTGCCGGAGCATCCCCGGCCTGACCTGCAGCGACCCCTCTGGCAGAACCTGAACGGGCAGTGGGCATTTGGATTTGACTCCGAAGACATCGGGGTGACAAAAAACTGGCAGCAGGAAACCACACCCTTTGACCGGCAGATCATCGTGCCCTTTCCGTGGGGATCGGAGCTTTCCGGACTGGACGACGAGGCCGATATCGGTTGGTACAGCCGAAGCATCCGGATCGATCCATCCTGGCAAGGGAAACGGACCTTCCTGATCATCGGAGCCTCGGACTGGGAGACCACGGTTTGGCTGGACGGGGTACGGATCGGATCACACCGGGGGGGATACGTTCCCATCGAGATGGAACTCACGCCGCATATCCGTTATGGTACCCAACAGCGCCTGGTCATCCGGGCGGATGATATCCGAAGGGAATTTACCTTATATGGCAAGCAGGGGTACGGCAATGCCCGTGGGATCTGGCAAACCGTTTATCTCGAGGCCAGAGGCACCGTATATCTCGAGTCCCTTCGGCTTACGCCCGACATCGACCGTTCCGAAGTGGTCGCCACTGCCGTGTTGCCGGAACCGGCATCCGCCCATCTGCCGGTCCGCGTTCGTATCCATACCGATTCGGGCCCGTTGGAGTCGGAAATTGTCATTTCGGAAAACGCGCTGGAGGGTTCGGTACGGATCGCGATCCCTGATGCGCACCTCTGGACGCTGGAAGACCCTTACCTTTACCAGGCGGAGGCCATAACGGGCAACGACACCCTGCAGACTTATTTCGGGATGCGAAAGATCTCGGTCGTGGATTTGCCCGGAACCGATTTTCCGTATATCGCCCTGAATAACGAACCGGTCTATCTGCAGCTGGCCCTGGATCAATCGTATCACCCCGAAGGCTTCTATACCTTTCCCTCGGACCAGTTTATGCGCGAGGAGATCGAACGCTCCAAATCCATTGGCCTGAACGGGATCCGGACACACATTAAGGTGGAGATCCCGCGAAAACTATATTGGGCGGACAAACTGGGGTTGCTGGTCATGGAAGACCTGCCGAATAGCTGGGGAGAACCCGGGGCCCGGATGCAGGCCGAGTCGGAGTACACGTTGCGCAAAATGATCCGGAGGGATTTTAACCACCCCTCCGTTTTTTCCTGGGTGATCTTCAATGAAACCTGGGGACTGAAGCGGGGCGACACTTACGGGCGGGATACGCAAAATTGGGTAGCGTCCATGTACTATCTGGCCAAATCCCTGGATTCCACGCGGTTGGTGGAAGATAACTCGATTTGTTGCGGTTACGGGCATACCGAGACCGATATCAATTCCTGGCACGAATACCTGCCCGGATATAAATGGGATGCGCATTTGCGTACCATTAGCGAAAATACCTACCCGGGGAGCACCCATCATTTTGAAGCGGGGTTTGCGCAGGGCCGGCAGCCCAACATTAATTCCGAATGCGGAAATGTCTGGGGCTACCAAGGCAGCACGGGCGATGTGGATTGGAGCTGGGATTACCATATGATGATGAATGCCTTCCGCCGCTATCCCAAAATAGCCGGGTGGCTGTATACCGAACACCACGACGTGATCAACGAATGGAACGGTTACTGGCGGTTTGACCGTAGCGAAAAGGAAACCGGCCTGGGCGCGATCCTGCCGGGCATGAGCCTGAAGGATTGGCACGGCGATGTCTACCTCTCCACCGGGTCCGAGATCTGCCTGGAGGCCAATGCGGGGGAAACAACGGAAATTCCGCTGCACCTTTCCGTGATGAGTGGCCGTGATCACGGAGAGGCGCTCACCATTAACTATTCGGCCATCCTTACGAACACCATCGGGGAAACCGTGGCGGCGGGCTCTGGCAGCCAATCCATGGTGTACAGCCCCTGGATGCAGCAGGACCTTGAACCGCTCGCATTCACCTTGCCGGAAGAAGAAGGCCTGGTTTTGCTTGCCTTTGAAGTCCTGGATGGCAAGGGCAATCGACTGCACCAGAATTTCATGCACCTGATCAGCCGGAACGGAGCGGAAGCTGAAGACTACACCAGCGTGAGTCTGCCCCCGGATGCCTATTCGGAAGCGGAGTGGAGCAGCAAGGCCTGGAGCGTCCTGGACGGGAAAAAAATGAACGGCGCTGGCAACGGCCATTTCACCTATGAATTTAAACTGCCGGAGGACCTGAAGGACGGAGAGGTCCGGGAGGCTTATTTCCTGGCGGAGTTGTCGGCCAAGGAGTTATTTGTAAAGGACCGCGAGTCATACGATTCGGACCAGGACTTTATGAGAGGCTCCCGGGTGGCACCGTCCGGAAACCCAAATGCCTATCCCATGACCGATCAGCAAAAATCCCCCTCGGAAGTAATCGTGATTGTCAACGGAAGGGAAGTCACTACCGCGGAGCTGGCAGACGATCCGGCCGATCACCGCGGCGTGCTCTCCTGGCACAGCCAGCCCAGGGACGGCAAACTACGCGAGGCCGGGTCTTACGGCTATCTGGTGCGCGCGGACCTTCCCCTGGAGGTGCTGCGCGATGCATTGGCAGGCTCCCGGACCATCAAAGTGAGCCTGAAAACAAAAGGGTCCGGCGGTATAGCCGTTTACGGCAGGGGATTCGGGCGTTATCCTTTGGATCCCGGGCTGGTCCTGAAAAGATAATCGTTAAATTACTCCAACCTATGAATTGCCGAACACTTACGGCCGTCGCGTTGGGGATCCTATTGTTCGCTGCTTGCGAGCAGGCAGAAGCCCCTCCCCAAATGGAAATAGCCTCGGGGGTGCAGCCCCCTTTGGATAGTACCAATGCCCATTATCCTTCAAACCGGACGCCACTGCGGCCAAGCGCACTCATTAAATTGCCTGTTGGCGCCGTAAAGCCCGGTGGATGGTTGTACGCCTACCTGGACCGCCAACGCACGGGCCTCACCGGCCACCTCAACGAGATCAGTGCCTGGCTACAGAAAGAGGACAACGCCTGGCTCGATCCGCTGGGGGAAGGCAAATGGGGATGGGAAGAGGTGCCGTATTGGCTCAAGGGCTACGCCAACATCGGCTATATCCTGGAGGATGAGGAAATGATCCGGGAGGCCAAACTGTGGATTGAAGGGGCTATCGGTAGCCAGCGGGAGAACGGCTGGTTCGGGCCCGGGTTTGCATGGGCGAGTTATTTGCCGGAGTCCGAGCGTACCGAATCCCGCCTTGCGGAAGAACAGAAAGACCAGGATTTCTGGGCGAATATGATCATGTTGTATTGCCTGCAATCTTATTATGAATACAGCGGGGATCCCCGCGTCATTGACTTGATGACCAAATACTTCCGGTATCAACTGAACGTCCCGGATGATCGCTTCCTGGCCAAATCCAAATACTGGCACCGAATTCGTGCCGGGGACAACCTCCACAGCGTATTTTGGCTTTACAACCGCACCGGGGAGGCCTGGCTGCTGGAACTGGCCGAAAAGATCCATCGCAATGCCGCACCCTGGGACAGGAGGGGGCACGATCGGGAGGCTATCGGGAATCCGCAGGAAATACGGCCGGGCCTGGAATGGCCCGATTGGTACGGCGACCTCATTGACTGGCACAACGTAAACGTGGCCCAGGCGTTCCGGGAACCGGCTCAATACTATCAGCTGAGCGGAAACCCAGCCGATTTACAGGCAACCTATGACAATTTTGCGATCATCCGGGAGCATTTCGGGCAGGTGCCGGGAGGCATGTTCGGCGCTGACGAAAACGCGCGACCCGGTTATGACGACCCGCGACAGGGGATAGAAACCTGCGGGATCGTGGAGCAAATGAACTCGGACGAACACCTGTTGCGGATTACCGGGGATATTTTTTGGGCGGATCATGCCGAGGAGGTGGCCTTTAACACCTATCCGGCGGCCGTATCCCCCGATTTCAAAGGCTTACGCTATATCACCAGTCCCAACCTGGTGCGCAGTGACGGGGATAATCACAGGCCGGCCATCGGGAACGGCGGGCCATTTTTCGTGTACAACCCGTTCAGCTCCCGTTGTTGCCAACACAACCATGCCCAGGGTTGGCCCTATTATGCGGAAAACCTTTGGATGGCCACTCCGGATAACGGCCTGGCAGCCGTGCTTTATGCAGCTTCGGAAGTTGAGGCCACTGTTGGCAGCGGCTCGCAGGTGCGTATTACCACCAATACCCGCTATCCTTTTGAGGAAAGCCTGGAATTTACCGTGCAATCGGACCTGCCGGCGAACTTCCCGCTTTATTTCCGAATCCCCGGGTGGGCGGAGGGCGCCCATATTACCCTTAACGGGAAATCCCTTGAAGTGAAGCCCCAACCCGGTAGATTCGTCCGCATCCACAGGAATTGGGAGCATGGCGATAAGATTGGACTGCTTCTGCCCATGAAACTCCGTGTAAAAAGGTGGGAGAAGAATCACAACAGCGCAAGCGTACATTACGGTCCGCTTGCCTTCTCTCTTAAAATCGGAGAGCGCTATCTGGAAATGCCCAGTGACGCCACGGCCATCCGGGATTCCCGCTGGCAGGACGGCGCGGACCGTTCGGCCTGGCCTTCGTATGTGATTGAGCCCACAACGCCCTGGAACTACGGGCTGGTGCTCGGTGAAAATCCGGAAGCTTCCGCAGTACTCGTAAGAAAGGAGTGGCCCGGGGATGATTTCCCGTTTACCCCCGATGCCGCACCCCTGATGCTGAAAATGCCGGCCCGCCGTATACCGGAGTGGTCATTGGGGGAGCACGGACTCGTAGGGGAGTTGCAGGACAGTCCGGTGCTTTCCGGGCAGCCAACGGATACGGTTGAACTTGTCCCGATGGGCGCTGCGCGGATCCGAATCAGCTCCTTTCCCGTAATCGGCGATGGCGCGGATGCCAAAGCGTGGGATTAGACCAGGCTCGGGAGTTCGTCCGTATCGCACTGTCTTCCGCCGGGTTCAGTAAAAAGATAGCCCTTCATGCGACCCGGGTTGATCGGCAGCCGACTGACTACCCCGAAGCCTTCAGGGCAGTTCCAGGAACCGTTTTGCGTTTTCGTACAGGATCAAACGGCGGTCTTCTTCGGTGAGGAAATCGAGGGATTCCAGGGTTTCGACGGACCGCCCGATGGCACCGGGCCACATCATCTGATCGGTACCGAACATGACCCGGTCCAGCAGGCCGTACTTTTTTGCCTTGCGCAAAAACTGTTCCCCGTAGTCAATAGCCGCATCTTCCACCCAGAGCACAACCCCCAGGTCTGAATACACTTGCCGATACATGAGCATAAGTCGTAGCGCCTTTTCATAAAACACCTCGCCACTGTGCATTAGGTATATTTTCAACTTCGGATAGCGGACGAGGACGTCTTCAATCAGGAAAGGGTCCCCATTGGAGATCCGGAAGTCCGGACAGCAGCCGTAGGGGGTCATCGGAGGCCCGCCCCCGGTGTGATAGGCCACCGGGATGCCATATTTTTCGCAGAGTTCCAGATAAGGTGCATAGATGGGGTGGTTCAGGGATATGCCCCGGTAGATGCCAACTACTTCCCCAAAGATCTTGATCTTACCCGATTGGATGGCGGCTTCGAATTTCTCCACGGGGATCATTTCCGGGCCGTCCTGGTATCCCGGGATAAAGCGCGGGTCTGCCGCCGTATAGCGCTCCAGGATTTCCATGGATCCGCTCAGGACGGCATGGGTGACCCCGGTTTTGTCCATCCAGGCGCGTGTTTCCTGGATGTGTTCCTCCACGGAAGCTGGAGAAGTGATCCCGCGGTTGGTCATATGGGGCCCTCCGTAGTAGGCGCCATCCCTGTATCCGTGCAGATGCATGTCGATAACCTGGGCATGTAGGGGGCTAAGGGCCATAAAGACCCCAAGAAGGAATAGTATTCTCATATCTAAAGATTTAAATTATTTGGAAACCATGGATTTGTGCCGGGCAATCTCTTCATCGCTCAAGCCCAGGAAAACGGCGGCATTGTTATAAAAGATATCCGCCTTCTGATCCGCGCTCAGGAAAGGGGCGCTGTTTACGTTGGCGATGGCCTGGTCAAAAGTGCCCTGGAACACCATCTGGTCGGTACCGTACATGACGCGTTTGCCGAAGCCCGCTTCCACCAAACCCCGGAGGAAGGCGTGGAATTCCGCGCGGGGCAAAGCCCAGGAGATCACGCCAAGATCCACATAGAGTTGAGGGTGTGCGTACATCAGGGCCTTCATGTCCTCCAGATACGGCCAGCCCGCATGCATGATATAGATCTTCATTTTCGGGTGGGCCACCAGCACCCGTTCAATTTGCATCGGGTCCGCATTCGCGGCCCGCACGTCCGGATATCCCACATACATGGCTCCGGGAGGCCCGCCCGGGTATATGTGGTATCCCACGGGAATGCCCAGGTCTTCGGCCATTTCAAAATAGGGGTCCATTTGGGCATCGTCGGCCTGTACGCCCTGGTAATAAGCAGTCATTTCCGCCATTACCTGTAATTCGCCGGACATAAACCCTTTCCGCAGGGATTCCAGTTCACCGGATCCCCGACCGTTCAAAACGCGCTCCGGGTCTTCCGCTTCCCACTCCGGATTGTAATCCACCACTGCCTTTACGATACCGTATTCCCTGAACTTTTCAAACGTCCAGGCCTTGTGGGCCTCCAGATCCGGAGGGGTGGTATACGTATGCCCGGTTAGTGGATTCGTGAAGGAAATCCCGAAGAGAGGACCGGTTTGCCGGTAGGCATGCACATGCATATCGATGATCGGGCCGGTATACCTGTCATCCTGGGCCCGGGAATTGAGCGCAAAACAAAGCGTGATGGCTGCCACCATAAAATGCCGGCAATTCCTGTGGAGTGTAGACTTCATAATCGAAAGGGTTAACTCATGCCGAAAGTAATGGGACCTTCTGGCATAAAATTGTAAAATTCGGCACTCTTTCCCGGTAAGCTGCGATAGTCGCTTGGGGTAATGCCGGAAAACTTGCGGAATTCTCGTATAAAATGGGCCTGGTCGTAGTAGCCTTGATCAAAGGCTATGGCCGTTAGAGAAGTTTCCGGATCGCTATTTATCTGGCGGGCTGCCCGGTTAAACCGCATGAGGTTGGCAAAGTATTTCGGGGATATCCCGAGATTTCGGTTGAAGAGTTTGCGCAGGCCCCGGCTGCTCAGACACAATTCCTTTCCGAGCGTATCCATATCCGGCGATTCGCGGGCTTCCAGGAGCTGGACCCCGGCGGAGATCCGGGCGTCGAGATCCCGGTGTTGCCAGGCATTCAGCAGCAAGTCCTCCACCGCTTTGACCACTTCGGACATATTAGTCGCATCCACCGCACGGTTATATAAAACTTCGAGTTCGGAGGGCCGAAAAAGGACATCCAGCGGCGGAACGCGGTTGGTGTATTCATTCATCGGTCTGCCCAGAAGCGCATGGAGGCCGAACGGTTCG
>JBNKHB010000023.1:0-17612 GCA_050290125.1 Robiginitalea sp. | reverse complement strand
GTACCTGGTCCATTATCATAGATTTGATGTCAAAATTAATAGTATTACTTTCATTTTATAAAAGTTTAACTAATTTTTAACCATAGCACTATTGTTGTTTTTTGTTTAAGGTTGATATATTCGCACTTATAGGACTCTATTATTGAACGATCAACAATAATCCAATGAAAAACAATCTATTTATTTTGGTATTCTTATTTTTGGGCAGCATGACCTCCATGATGGGCCAAACGCAAACGGTTCGCGAAGGGGATGTCTTCCAGATCCGATCCTACGGTGCCGAATTCAGGTACCTCCATTTCCCGAGGAAGAACTTCATCATCAAGCGTGGTGGCATTGCCGACATGAAACAAGTGCACGGCAAGCGCGTCGTAGTGACGCGAATTGAAGACAGCCCTCAAGGCAAAGTCGCGGTACTGGCAAGGCAGGACGGGGGCAAATTCTTTCGTCGCTTCGCAACCGTGAAAGCACATTGGCCGGAAGCTATCTCCAACGGGGAGTTACAGCCAGCCAGACACTGAGAAGGCCACTGATTTTACCTACCTTTAGGGTATGGAAAAACACCGATGCGGCTGGTGCCTGGGAGACCCCTTATATGTGGAATATCACGACCGGGAATGGGGCGTCCCGGTTACCGACGACCACACCCTGTTCGAGTTTTTGATCTTGGAGACCTTCCAGGCCGGCCTGAGTTGGATTACGGTGCTCAGGAAGCGGGAAAATTTCCGCAGGGCGTTTGACGATTTTGACTATCGGAAGATTGCCCGGTACAGCGAAGAAAAGATTGAATCGCTGCTCGCCGACCCGGGCATTATTCGGAATAAGCTGAAAGTTCGTGCCACCGTCACCAATGCGCAGGCATTTATGGACGTGCAGGAGGAATTCGGCAGTTTCAGCAACTATATCTGGGGGTTTACAGAGGGAAAGCCCATCCGCAACCGGGTGGTGGATTACCGTAAAGCGCCGGCCACAACGCCTGTATCAGATGCCCTCAGCAAGGACCTGAAGAAACGCGGGTTTAAATTCGTAGGCAGTACCGTGGTCTATGCCCATATGCAGGCAACGGGCATGGTAAATGATCACGAAATCAGTTGTTTCAGGTATGAGGAGGTTTAAATGGCTTATGATATTGCTTGCCCTGACAGGCCTGCACCCGCTTAGCGCACAGGTTAAAACCGAACGAGAATACCGCATTCGTAAGGAGCAATTCCCTACGGCGGCGCTGGAATTGCTTGGGAACCGCCTGGACGATGTCCGCAGGCTCCGGTTTTACCGGGAGGTGGACAGCAACCGGGTCAGCTTCGAAATGAAGTTCAAGAAAGACCGTCTGCACTACGGCGTTGAATTTACTCCGGAAGGGGTATTGGCAAGCATAGAAGTGCAAATTAAACCGGTAGATATCCCTGAAGATAGCTGGGCCAGCGTCCAAGCCGCTCTCTCCGACCGGTTCACCAAATTCCGCGTGCGGCGGATCCGGCAGCAATATCCCAGGGCAGCATTTGAATCCGATGAACAAACACTTCGGAATGCCTTTCAGAACCTGCTGTTGCCTGAGCTCCGTTATGAATTGGCGCTGCAGGCGCGGACCGATCAGGGCCAGATGCAGTACCTGGCGTTGTTCGACAGCGAGGGAACATTGTTAAGCCTCCGCAAAGCACTTCCGGCCAATTACGACCATATCCTGTACTAGCCTCAGTTTTTGTGACCGGAATTTAGTCCTCTCCCTGTAAGATCTTCAGGAACCGCCGCCGTGGGATCTCCTCCGCCCCGAGACTCGCCAGATGCTCCGTATAAACCTGGCAATCAATGAGGCGGCATCCCGCTTGAAGCCGTTCCCCGACCATGTGGACAAACCCGGCCTTGGATGCGTTGGAGACCAGGCTGAACATGCTCTCTCCGCAAAAGACATGCCCCAGGTCCACGCCGTAGAGACCTCCCACCAGTTCTTCTCCGGACCATACTTCATAGGAAACCGCGTGCCCCAGGCGATGCAATTCGGTATAGGCCTGCTCCATCCTGTCGGTGATCCAGGTACCCGGTTGCCCTTTTCGACGGACGCGGGCGCAATGGGTAATAACTTCTTCAAAACGCTGGTTTCGGGTAACCCGGAAAGTCCCTTTGTCCAGGACCCGTCGCATACTCTTGCTGATCTTAAGTCGCTCCGGAAATAGGACCATGCGGGGATCCGGGCTCCACCATAGAATGAGCGAATCGTCGTTGTACCACGGAAAGATCCCGGACCGGTAGGCCAACATCAGGCGTTCGGGGCTCAGGTCACCGCCAACAGCCAACAGGCCTTCGGGCCCGGCCGATTCCGGATGGGGAAAAACCAGGGCTTCGCCAAGGAACGGAACGGGGATTCGGGGTTGCGACATACTTCGGTTTATCAGGCCCGCGAATGCCGCCTTTGGGACAGGCATTCACTGAATGCAGGAACGAACACTAAGTTAATTAATCCTTTACCACAGCAGCAAACCCGCCAGGTAGATACAGCCGCCCAACACCATAAAAAGCAACGAGTACGGCAGGATCTCACGTGCTTTTAAGCGCGTGATCCCCAAAAGGGGCAAGGCCCAAAAGGGTTGCAGCATATTGGTGAGCTGGTCCCCGTACGCCAGGGCCATGAGTGCCTTGGGCAGCGGTACCTGCAATTCCAGGGCAGCCTCCATGATCACGGGTCCCTGGACCGCCCATTGCCCTCCGCCGCTGGGCACAAAAATATTCACCAGGCCCGCACTGATGAACGTGAATATCGGGAAGCTCTGTTCAGTTCCAACAGCGATAAAGAAATCGGAGATCCTGTGGATCAGGCCGCTGGAAGTCATAATGCCCATAATGCCGAAGTAGAGGGGAAACTGGATAAGGATGCCCGCAGTATCTCCGATGGCCGATTCCACGGCCCGAAGGAAATTCCGTATGGAACCGTGCAGGAGCACGGCCAGCCCCAGCATAAAAAAGTTCAGCAGGTCCGGGGTGAGGTTCAAACTGCGGATGGCTGGCAGGTACTGCAGCAGAAAGGCTGCAAAAATCATCAGAGCAAAAAGCGTTGCCAGGATACGAGAGCGATCCAGGCGTTCGGCTCCCGAGGCTTGCCCTGACTCCGCCCCGGCAAAATGATATTCGGGTAACCGGACCAAGGTGCTGCCGGTGGACCGCCCCAGATAATACGCCAGCCCCGTAACGGCAGCAAAAACAATCGCAAAGATCAACAGGTTCCAGAAACTAAAGACGGAAGCTGCCGTTGGGATGCTCTCTGGCAATACTTTGAGGGAAGACTCTGGCAAAATTCCGGAAAGAAGGCTCTTCAGGTGGCCGGGCTCCGAAGCTTTAATGGGGGCAGAACCGCTGATCCCGCCATGCCAAACCATAAGCCCCAAATACCCGCAGGCCCCGATCAGCGGATAGTTCAAGGGGATGTTGTTTCGCTGGGCGTGCTCCCCGACCTTACGAGCCAGGATAGCGCCGAATATCAGGCCCAGGCCCCAATTGAAAAAGGACACCAGCATGGTGGAGGCCGCCACCAACACGGCTGCGGAGGTGCCGTTGCGGACCCAGGAGGTGATCCTCAGTATAAGTCGTTCGGCGGGCTTGCTCAGCACGAGTACATGCCCGAGTACCAGGATCAGCATCATCTGGTAGGCGAATACAAGCAAATCGCGGTTCCACAAGCCGCTCTCCCAGGATTTGAGGACCCCCGACCAGGCAGGGGCATCAGGCGGAAAATGCCCGAACGCCAGCGCCAGCACCATGGTGAGCGCGGTCAGTAAGAGTGCGATAACAAAAGGGGAAGGCAGGTAGCGCCTAAAGAGTCTTTCTATGGTTTGGGTAACCGCCATGAGTGCCGGTTTGGACGGGCGGGCGGGCCGCCGGACTGCCTAGAACGGCAGGTCGTCGTAATCCTCCTCTTTCAGGTCTTCTGCAGGCTCAAAGGCTTCCATCGGCGGTACCGGAGGCATCCCGTCCTGCGGCTGTTCCGGCTGCAGGTGTTCGATGCGCCATCCCTGGATGGAGTTGAAATATTTGGTCTCTCCCTGCGGGCTGGTCCACTCCCGGCCGCGCAGGTCAATGCCGACCTTTACAGGCTGGCCTACCTGAAAATTATCGAGCAAATCCGTTTTATCCTGCACAAATTCCACCAACAGGTGCTGGGGATACTGGGCTTCGGTGGTAACCACCATTTCGCGCTTGCGGAACCCGTTGCTGCCGAAGGTTTTGGTCTCGTAAATCTCTTTGATCGTGCCTTGAATTTCCATGTTTTCTCGCTTCTATATTACTATTGATGTGGGGTGCCGGTCAGCTGTGTGCGGCCAGCAGGATTTTCCAGGCGGAAGATACATCATTCTGTTCTAAAAACGCCTGCGCCTGCCGATGGATCGCATCGGCATCCCTGGAGCTCAGGATTTTCCGAACGTCCAACCGGCCGGCAACAAATTCGGTTACGGCTGCCGGGTCCGGGAGCTGCTCAATATTCCCCAGCATTCCCAGGTCGTTCCCCGTCAGGATACGGCTTGTACGGATCGGTTCGGGGATCGCATCCACCCCGATGCCCGGGGTGGACAGCGGTTTGGGTACTTCAAAAAGTCCCTGGGAGGCACGGCTGTACCAGTTTCCGCCCATCCGGGCCACCAGATCCATTTGCCGGGGATCGGGAATCCCCTGGGCATCCAGTGCGCTTTGGTGCAGATGGATCTTCAACACTTCGCAAAAAATAAGGTTCCCGGCACCGCCTTCGCTTCCCAGCGGGACCACCTTGGTCACCCTGCACTCGAACTGGGCCGGCGACTCGCCGACGCGGTAGGGCTTCACCTCATGGGAGGGGAGCATTGTAAAGCCTGCTTTGACGAATTCATTTACCCCCTCGGGATATTCCGAACTGGCCAGCGACATCTGCTGCACCATATCGTAGGAGACCGTATTGATGACCACCTCCCGGGTTGCTTCGGCATTTTCCAGCGTGTGCTTTACCGTATTGTCCCGGACCCTGCGGGCAGGGGAAAAGATAAGGACAGGGGGGTTGGACCCGAACACGTTAAAGAAACTGAACGGGGCCAGATTCGGCCTGCCCCGGCTATCCAGGGTACTGGCGAACGCGATGGGGCGGGGGCCGATCGCCCCCAATAAAACGCCATGCAATTTTCGGGTCCCCAACTCCCGGGGCGTCAGGGAAATCACCTCTTCCTTCATACCTCAAAGGTAGCGAATTAACGGACCGAAGCGCAAGGTCACAGGCCAAAGGGGACTGTAAGAATTCCGGACAAATTGCGTTATCTTTAACAGACATGGCCTGGATAACGCGTTTAATCCCCGCTGGGAAAATCTCAAATGCCTTTCTCTTGGTGAGCGCTTTTGTCATCGTTAGCCTCATCCTTTGGAACACCAATAGTTTTTTCAGGAAATTCAAGGAAGAAGAGCGCAACAAAATGGAGATCTGGGCAACAGCCCAATCCGAATTGCTCCGCCTTTCCGAGGACCAGGAATTAGGCAACCTGCACCTGGAAGTATTCCAGAACAATACCAGTACCCCCATGGTCCTTGTCAGTGCGGACGGCTCCTATAAAATCAACAACATGCCGGATGTCACCGCCGATGACGGTGAGCGCATTGAACGCATGATCAGCCGGTTCCGCTCCGAAAATACTCCCATCAGGATCGATTACCAGGGCGAACAACTGGCTACCCTTTATTACGGGAATTCCGAAGTCCTGAACAAACTCAAATACTATCCCGTTGCCCTGCTGCTGATCATCATCCTGTTCGGGGCGGTGATTTATTTCTTCTTTAAGACCAATAAAGCTTCGGAACAGAACAAACTGTGGGCGGGCATGGCCAAAGAGACCGCCCATCAGATCGGCACGCCCCTCACCTCCCTGCTGGGGTGGAATGAATTGCTCAAGGCCGAAAACCTGAGTCCCAAGATCACAACGGAAATCGAAAAGGATATTGGCCGCTTGCAAACCATTACGGAACGCTTCTCGCAAATCGGGTCGTTGCCAAAACTGGAGAACCACGACCTGGTGGCGGAAACGCGCAGCGCTTTTGAGTACCTGCAGGTGCGCAGTTCCAAACTCATCCGCTTTACCTTCAAGACGCGTACAGAGGCCATCCCGGTACAACTCAACCGGTCGCTTTTTAACTGGACCATTGAAAACCTGGTTAAAAACGGGATCGACGCCATGAAGGGAAAGGGTGAGATCTCCCTGGAGATCATTCCAGAGCCCCCTTATGTACACGTCCTGATATCCGATACGGGCCACGGCATCCCAAAGGCACAGTGGCATCGCATCTTCGATCCGGGATTCACCAGCAAAAAACGGGGGTGGGGCCTCGGCTTGTCACTGGTAAAACGAATCGTTGAAGAATACCATAACGGCAAAGTGAGAGTGCTTTCCTCCGGCAAGGAAGGCACTGTAATGCAGATAACCCTGCGCATATACCAAGAGTGATGGGAAAACGATCAAAAGAAGTGATCCGGGAAGCACCCCTGAATAACAATTGCCCGGAATGTTACAATCAGGATATGACACTCCGCTTTTACCAGGACCATCTGGACAGCCGGTTCTACCACCGCGTGTTAAGCGGGGTAAGCCGGGAATTGCAATGCAACACCTGCTCCAGCATCATCTACCCGGTAAGCTGGACGGAAGATATCGAAAGGAGCGTGGATTACTATGAGAAACTGGTGCAGCCGGAGCGGGCGGCCCTGCGGTTGAAACCCTTGTTCTTTATAGTGGTATTCCTGGCCGTGGCATTGATCGGCGCCGGCGTATACCTCTACCTGGAAGGCTTCTTTACAACTTAGCCCTGATGGCTTTCGCCGTTGCCTCGAACTCGGCCTCGGTTAACTGTGTCTTTTTCTGAAAAGTAGCGTCCGCCATACTGTTTAGCGGTATCAGGTGCACATGGACATGTGGCACTTCCAGGCCGATTACCGTAAATCCCACCCTGAGGCAATCCACCCCCTGATCCACGGCCAGCGCCACGCGCCGGGCAAACTTCATCAGGCTAAGGTATTCCTGCTCGGATAAATCGGTGATCTTATCCACCTCCTTTTTGGGAACGCAGAGGGTGTGCCCCTTGCTGTTCGGGTTGATATCGAGGAAAGCAAAATTATCCTCGTCCTCGGCTACCTTGTAACAGGGAATTTCGCCGCCGATGATACGGGTAAAGATACTTGGCATTTCAGGTGGTTTTACGCTGTGGAAAGATACGAAAATCAGGGTTCCGCCCGGCCGCTCTCCTTCGATTTCCGGAAGAGCCAGTACGAATAACCGATGGGGATCAGGGCCAGCAACAAGGTCAGCGCCATAAACAGGTAAAACTGTATAGGGCCGTGCAGCAAGATGGCTATCAGCATCAGCAGTACACCGCCGCCAAACCACAATACGCCTCCCAGCCGGTGCGTGCGATCCCAGATCCCGGGATCCTCCAGGGTCCAGGGGGTCCGGATCCCAATGAAGTAATTCGGCCGGAGCGTTTTAAAATAGTTCCCGAGCAGGGTGATCAATAGCCCGATCAATAACAGTACGGCCATCGTGAGCTGTGTCCCTCCTTCCGCCACAAAATGAATGATGACCAGGGCAAGGGCAGCCATAATGCCGACAAGGATGTAACGGAGTTGCTGGTACTTGGATCCCATCAATGCAATCTTGCCCTTGGGGTCGATGGCCGGGACCACCAACAGGATAAGATAGAGCAGCCCGCAGGTTAGCAGCGGGATCATCCACAATTCGGCTTTGGGACCCCATCGGTCCGCCTCTCCCTGGATGTTCCAGTGTAGCGGTACGCGATCCGGGATTTCATTCCATCTGAGCAGCAGATATGCAAAAGGCAGGAGGGTGAACAGCAGCAAGGGCGCTTCACTGCGGAGCTTGGTTTTCATGTTGGTTGTCCTTTAAGGTGATTACCCATTGCAACAGGTCTTCCAGAATACTGGTATTCAGGGAATAAAGAAGGTGTTGCCCCTTTCTTTCGCAACTGATCAGCCCGGCGCGCTTCAACAGGTCCAGGTGGTGGGAAATGCTCGGTTTGGATATGTCGAAATTGTCGGCAATTTCCCCGGCGGTCAGGTCGCCTTCCCGCAACAAATGCAGGATGGCTCTCCGTGTCGGGTCTCCCAGCGCCTTGAACAGGGTATTCAAATTATTATACGTTTAGATAAATATCTAAATATTTATGTGAAACTGCAAGTTTATGAATAACAAAAGAAAAGGACTACCTGGTGATTTCCAGGATGTCGAAGGTAAGCGTTCCGTTAGGCACCTGGATTTCGGCAGAATCCCCCACTTTTTTCCCCAGCAGGCCCTTACCGATGGGCGAGGTAACTGAAATCTTCCCGGATTTCAGGTCGGCCTCGCTCTCTGCTACCAGCGTATAACTCATTACCTGCCCGTTCTTCCGGTTCTTGAGCTTTACGGTAGAAAGCACCAGTACCTTGGAAGTATCCAACTGTGATTCGTCTATGAGCCGCGCATTGGCCAGAAGCTCCTCCATTTTGGCGATCTTCATTTCCAGCAATCCCTGCGCCTCCTTGGCCGCATCGTATTCGGCATTCTCGGAGAGATCCCCTTTGTCCCGGGCCTCAGCTATAGCCTGGGAAGCCTTTGGGCGCTCCACATCCCGCAGATGATTCAACTCCTCCTTCAATTTTTTCAACCCCTCTGCCGTATAATAGGATACCTTGCTCATAGTGTCTGCGTTTTATAAATAGAAAATCCCCCGAAATACCCGTAAAGCGTACGGTTTATTTAGAGAGGATTTAACGCAAATATAGGCAATTTTTGCTGATTTTTGCGTCCAAAGACCCCGTAGTATGCGCTCCAGCGGCTTCATTTTCAAGATCTTCGTTTTCCTCCTATTGCTTTCCTGCAGCCGGGATGGCGCCCGCAGGAACCCTTACCTGCAGGAACTTGGGTTTCGCTACGAGATCAACCTGAACCTTCCCTTGTACAGCCCGCTCACCACCACCGGCAATCCGGTTTACGTGGGCAGTACTGGTACGGGGATCCGGGGGGTATTTGTGATGAATTCCGGTTTTGACATTTTCCGTGCCTTTGAGGCGAGTTGCCCCAACCATGCCCCGAATTCCTGTTCCACCATGGAGATAGACGGGCAGGTGGCAAGGTGCGCTTGCGATGATTACGAATACAGCCTGTTTACCGGCCAGATGCTGAACCGCCCGGATGACGGCATGCGCTATTACGACATGCTCGAATACCGCGCCACGCGCAGCGGCAATGTGATTACCATCACAAATTAAACGGCTTCAGATCCGGTTCCTGAAAGCTCAGACGGGCAGCCTGGGACCACAAGACCTTCTCCGAATAATGCCTGCTCAGGAGCTCTTTGAACCGGTCGAGCAGCTCTGGGAACCGGGTCAGCAAGGCTTCGAATCCCTCTTCCTGTTGCTCTTTCATATACACTCCGACCATCCGCACCGCAGCAACAGTTAGCGTATGGTGATATTTATCCGTTGCCCCGTGCAACCTTGTATAGTGCTGGATCTGCCGACATACTTCCCGCTCTGCCGTATCCGGTCCAAAGCGTTGCAGATAGATCCAGGCCAGCCTCAAATGCGCTTTATGGGTAAAGTCCGCAATAGGGAAAGTACCTTCCCGGAATAACCGGATCAGTTCGTCGTCCGTATAAGAGCCGGCATGTCCGTTTCCCATCTTATTCCCTGTCTTTAGAATCGAGCGGTGGCCCCCAGTAAGAAGTGAATGCCCGCCTGCGGGTAATACCCCGCTCCCTCCACGGTAGATATACTGCCCGGATTCGAAAAATCGTCATCAAAGGTATAGAAATACCCGTTGGAACTGAACTTCGCATCGAACAGGTTGTTGACCAGCCCCCGCAGCGTAATCTCCGGAAATGCCGGCCCCAGGTCCAACTCGTATTGCAGATTCAGGTCAGTTTGCGAATAGGCGTCCAGGCGGGAGGCCTCCGCATCGATATTTCCCATATACTGCGGCCCTACATACTTGGTGAGTATTGCCAGTTCCAGACGGTCGGAGGGGGTATAGGCCAGGCGGCTACCTGCCACAAATCCGGGCGAATACGCAATCTCGGTATTGCCCAGGTTTTCCAAAACTCCGTCCCTCCGGAAAAAGAAATCCACATTTCGGTTTACGCTCAGCGCCAGGTTCGGTTGCCAGATCCAGGATTCGGCCAATCGGATGCCGGCATCCACTTCCAGGCCCAGCCGGTAACTGTCCCCCACATTGGCCCGCAGCGGCGCCCCCACGTCATTGAGCTCACCGGTGAGCACCAACTGGTCCTTGTAGCGCATGTAATACACATTCGTATTCAGGCTCAGGCCCTGTTCTCGGTACCGCCAGCCGAGTTCCAGGTCGTGCAGGCGTTCCGGTCTCGGGTTGCCGTTCTCGTAATCGTTGCGGTTCGGCTCGCGGTTGGCTACCGCAAAAGAGGCGTAAAGGTCCTGGGAATCCCTGATGCTGTAGGTGATCCCAAGCTTGGGGTTGAAGAAATCGAAAGGATCGTCTACGATCCCGGTTTCCGCAGCATTGGCCTCGTAGCGGACACCGCGGTACTGTAGGTCGGCAAAGGCGCGCCACTGCGCCCCCAGTTGCCGGCTCACTTTGGCGTAGAGGTTAAAATCCCGCTTCCGGGAGTCGTTCTCATAATAGCGGTCGCCCCGCTCCAGGCCGCCGGAATACCGGGCCCAGATCAGCTCCCCGAAGTGGTCCCCGGTATAGACATTCCAGCCCCCTCCCAGGGAGAGGTCCCAAGCATCCCGCTTAAGCGTGGCCGTAAATACCGTCCCGTAAAAGTCATTGTCCAGCCAACGCCTGCGGATGTAATCGGTAGTGGCGATCTCCTGGCCATCTATCGTCACCGGATCGATGCCGAGAAAGTCCAGGCCGGCATCCGGGGCAAACAGGATATTGCCGTAGTACCACTCATCCACATATTCCTCAAAGAATCCGCGCCCGCGGGTATAGTGCAACGCCAGATGGGTCCGGAACCCGGGGCTCCATGATTCGCTCCAGTGGAGCTGGAAATGATCCTGTTTGTAATTGTCCACCTGGTTCTCGTAAAATCCTTCAAAGTTGCCGCTGGCATCAAACTGGATCCCGGCGATGTTATAGCGGCGGTTCGTTTCAAGGTTTGCATCCACTCCGATCGCCGACAAGGTGCCCGGGTCAAAACCGTACCAGGATTGGTAGGTGATCTCATGCCCTCCGAATACCAATGCTTTAAGCAAGGTTCGGTCCCCGAGAAAGGCACCCTGCAAAAAATAGGAATCCAGGTCCGACGATGCCCGGTCGATATAACCGTCCGAAGCGATGCGCGACAACCTTCCCGAGATCTCAAAGTGATCTTTCAACAAGCCCGTACTGAATTTCAGACTGGCCTTATGGGTGGCAAAACTCCCGGCCGAACCGGACAACTCGCCGTATGCACCTTCGGAAACCGCATCGGTGAGCAGGTTCAGGCTCGCCCCGAACGCGCCGGCCCCATTGGTGGAAGTACCCACCCCTCGCTGCAGTTGCATGCTGCTTGTTGAGGAGGCGAAATCGGGCATATTCACCCAGAAGGTGCCGTGGGATTCAGAATCGTTATACGGGATGCCGTTAACGGTTACATTCACGCGGGTAGCGTCGCTTCCGCGTACGCGGATCCCGGTATAGCCCACACCTGCGCCTGCATCCGAGGTGGTCACCACCGATGGCAGGTAGCCCAGCAGGATCGGGATGTCCTGCCCCAAATTCCGCCTGCCGAACTGCGGGGCGCTCACATTTGTAAAGGTAACCGGGGCCTCCGGCGCAGCCCGAACCCCCGATACCAGGATTTCATCCAAATCAATCTGATCGGCTTGCAGGGAATCCGCACCTTGTTGCGCAATCCCGCATAGCCCCTGGAGCGCCAGGGCCCCAAATAGAAAATAACGCTTCATTCGTAAATGCTTTACGAATAAAAGGGGTCATTATTCCTTGTTAAACTTGATGTGCGAGGCCCGGAAACGGCCTTCATTTTTCCCTTGGCAGCATTACCTGCCCAGGTTCCGTGGGTATGATCTCAGCCCGGAAACACCTGGTTTCCAAAGCACCCCTTGTGAGACGATGCAAAGATACGTCAGCGCGGGCGAACCACCTAAATAAAAAGCCCCGGGCATAGCGCCCGGGGCCGGATGTCAGAAACTCTCCGTTCCTTCAAGAGAACCGACGCCCCCCCGGCAAGTGAAGTAACCGGCACTCGCTTGGACGTCATTTGGAACCAACTGGAACCAGGAATCGGAAAGCACCGACTTCGGACGCAATACGGTTAGTGTTTGTATAGCTGAATCCGAAACGTTAAGTCCATTGGAAGGCTGCGGAGCAGTCTGCTGTGCGGTTGCGGGTCCCCGGTCTGCCGAGAGCGCCATCAGGTAACAACTGACCAGGTAACATAGACCGAATAATACAGATCTCCTCATTTGCCTTAAACCGATCTTTACGGTTTTCGATTTTAAGACACAGGAAGCCCGTAAAAGTCACATGAAGGGGACACTTTTTCGCTGCAATAGCGCTGCTATGCGCCAACCTCCGGGAGTTTCAGGAGGATTTAAGATCGGTGCGATGCGCCGGTTTCAGCAGGTCGTTAACGGTCTTGACCGGATTGAAGGTGCTTACGGGTACTTCAACGAACACGGTATTCCAGTGGGCCATTCCCCCGTTCCAGAGACCCGGTAATTCCAGGGCCTTCAGAGGGCGACCCTCAAAGGTCTTCTCGGTAATGAAGCCCTGCTTGGTATCCACGTAATTCATGAGGTTGAACTTCTCCCCATAGGCATCCCGGATACCGCAGACCAAATCCACCGGGTTAAAATGGGTAGACTCGCTGAAGGTGGACCTTTGGTCCGGATCGGCCATGTCCACCTGAGCGGATTCCACTATTTGCAGGGAATCGTGGCCCTGACGATCCCGGATCCAGAAGGGACCTCCGCCGGGCTCCCCTTCATTCTTTACCATCCCGCATATGCGGATGGGCCGGTTGAGCTTGTCCCTCAAAACGGCAACCTGATCGTCCAGGCTGAGACCGGAGAAATTGCCGGCAAAACGGGCATTGAGTTTTTGCTCCAGGAAATCCCTGACGCGATTGAGCAAGTCCAGGTCAAGGCTTCCTTCGTCCAGCATTCTCAGGTAGCTGTACGCCTGCTGTTGAATTTGAAGGAGGTATCCTCCCAGGACTTCTTTCCAGGCGGTGATATGCTCCAATTCCGAGTGGACCACCACATTGTCGATATTTTTTATAAACAGGATGTCGCCTTCCTGTTCATCCAGGTTCTCCAACAACGCCCCATGACCGCCGGGGCGGAACAACAACTGTCCGGAATTGTCCCGGAAAGGCTCGTTTTCAGGAGTAACGGCCAGGGTGTCCGTAGAAGGTTTCTGAAACGAATACCCCACTGTAAAGGAACATTGGGTCTCGCTGCCGATCCGGTCCTTTACCGCGTCGAATTCCTGATGAAAGAGCGCATCGTGCTGCGGAGAAATGGTGAAATGCAGATTCGCCGTTCCCCCGTTATCGGCATAGGCAGCCCCTTCCCTCAAATGCTCGGCAAAGGGTGTGTCCAGCGATTTTTCATATTTATGGAACGGGAGCAAACCCTTCGGATAAAAACCATAATTCAGCCCGTCCTCGCTCAGCAACTCCTTTACAAAGGCATACAACTCCCCGGCTTTGGTAGTGGCCTCTCCCCGGATCCTGGACTGGACCAGGGCATAAAAGGGAAAGTCCCGGATCCCCTCGTAGAATTTTCGCATGGCCGGATCGGATTCCAGGTAGGCTTCCAGGGAATCAGAAGCCGGGTTGAACGAAGAAAGGAATCCGAAAAGGGATTTGAACATGCGGGAGGCCGCCCCGGAGGCCGGGATGAATTTAATGACCTTTTTACCCTGGCGCTTCTCATTATACTGCTCCCTTAGGTTACGCTGCTCTTCCGGGGTGAATCGTACGATTCCGTCACCAACAACCGCCGCCTTTACGAGGCTAACGGGAGGTATCCCCTCCTTAAACGTCTCGATTTGCCCCTGTGCTTTCTCTGTGCTGATTCCCTTGGTCTGCAGGTACCTTAGGTCCGATTCGGTAAATTGGCTCATGGTCTCCAGTAGTTTATCTATGTGTCGGGCGGCCTCTTGAAGCCGGTCCGCCGGGTTACCCCTTAAAATAACAAAACTGCGATTATTATCCTGAAGGGCTGTCTTGAAATAACTAAACATTTCCGGCCGGTGGTCGGGCTTGTCCCTCAGGTCGTCCGCTTCCCACGGCACATCGATGTCCGTCAGGAAATACAAATGATATTGATTGGCGAGCGCCGCAGCCTCAAGGGCCGGATCACAGCTTCCCGTATAATAGGCCTCGGAATAAACCTTTGTTTCCAGCAGATCGGTGTCGCAGATCAGCAGCCTTCTGGCTTTGAGGGAAAGGCTGTTTTCCAGACGCATTTGTCCGCGGGCAATGGGCAACAAATCCTCAGGCTGGCAGGTGACTCCCTCCCGGTCCCATTTTTCCTGCAGGTATTCCCGTGCATATTCAGGCACCCAGGGTTCGCCGTAGTGCGCCGCCAGGTCCCTGGCCAGGGTGGTCTTCCCCGTGGACTCAGGCCCGAAAATGACCACTTTTATGAGGTTTGAGGGACTTTGTCTAAGAGCTTCCTCCATGCAAAATAGCCTTGGACGGCCAAGATAGTGAATATGAGGTACTGCAGGGAGAGCATTCCCCATCCCCGATACGCGTATAAGGGTACCGTAATAACGTCGGCCAGGATCCAGAGCGTCCAGTTCTCCAGTTTTTTTGTCGCCATGTACCACATGGCGGTAAAAAAGACGCCGGAGGTGAACATATCCACATAGTTGGTCCAGTCCATTTCCGTACCGAATACCCGATAGATGAAATAGGTGAAGGCCGTGGTGAAAAGAAAGAGTCCCAGGCCTATCCATTTTTCAGCGGTACTCGTCCTGGTAATGCGCACCACGCGTTTACCCGCTTTGCGCCGTGCCCAGTTCCACCATCCGTACACACTCATGATGGAGTAATACAAATTGAGCATCATATCCCCCAGCAATTCGTCCTGCAAGAAGATGTACATGGTGATGAGCGTGGCGATCAGGCCGGTCGGGTAGACCCAGATGTGCTCCCGCTTGGCATAGACCACACTGGCAATCCCGAACAAAAAAGCGATCGCCTCCAGGACGATCAGATGTGCGGCCCGGTCCCGATAGGGATCGAGGAAAAAATCAAAAATGGGGCTCATAGGCACTTCGGTCCGTCTTGACCATTTTCAAATAGAAAACCGCCTGTCCGCACGCTTCCAGGCTCTTTCGCATCTCTGTATGCAGCAAGGCCATTACCTCATCGTAATCCCCATAAACCTGTGTGCTCAGCGGATTCTCCAGCACGGTGAGGCCAGAGCAGCGCAACGCTTTTATAAAACGGATGATTTCGCCTTCGTAGCTGTCCGTAAGCGGACTTAAAGTGAGTTCAACGGAAATGTCCATAGCAGCCATTTGATCGGCTAAGGTAAGCTACCGTGGCCGACCGGCCTAATCCCCTGTCGGGGACTTGATGGCATACGCACAGGTAAAGCCTTCGAATTCCTGGAAAAAGGTGTTGAAATCGGCGCGCTTGCCTTTGAAGTGGGCATGGCCGCTGCTCCGGCCATTATCCATCTCAAAGTCGTCGATGTAGATATTGTTCAGGAAATTCAGTCCGCGTACCGCCATAACTTTATAGATGGATTCCTTGGCGCCCCAGACCATGGTCAGTTTGCGGATCAGGGCGTCGTCGTTCGCAAGGGACCGGTATTCCCTCAAGGGAGTGAAGCGGTGTGCCACCTTCAGGATTTTATCACGCTGCTTCTCGATGTCGATCCCCACTTCGCGCTCCTTTGAAAGTATAATACCGGTAAAGTGATAGGAGTGGGTGATGGATATGTGCATGCCGTCCTTCAGGTGGGGTTTGCCCGCCTCATCGTAGTAAAGGTCCATATCGGTGTATCCGGCCCGGGCCATCAGGTGCCGGATACTTAAAAAGGCCCTTCGGTGGACCTCGGATTTCATGCCGTCGTAACGCCCCTGGCAATGCTCGTTCAACTCAATCCCCTCTGCCAGCTCGGTCTCTGACTCAGTCACTTTCCAGATCAGCGCCCTACAGTCCGGATCCGCAGTTATAGTTTTGTAAATGGGCATGGGAAATAATAAGTTATCAGTACCTTTGCAAGGATTTGAACGGTGTTTCAATGCCTTACAAATTACTAATTAATATCGGATATCGCGGGCCTTCCTCCGGAGGAGCGGGATAGGGATAAAAACAGCAATTATGAGTGTTAAAACGGTAAAATACCTCCCCTACAAAGTAAAGGACATAGGTTTGGCCGAATGGGGACGCAAAGAAATTGAACTCGCCGAGGCGGAAATGCCGGGATTGATGTCACTGCGCGAAGAATACGGCGCCCAGCAACCCCTTAAGGGAGCGCGTATAGCAGGTTGCCTGCATATGACCATTCAGACCGCCGTCCTGATTGAGACCCTGGTCGCCCTGGGTGCCGAGGTAACCTGGAGCTCCTGCAATATCTTCTCAACCCAGGACCACGCTGCCGCGGCCATAGCGGCGGCCGGCATTCCGGTTTACGCCTGGAAAGGCATGAACGAAGAAGAATTTGACTGGTGCATTGAGCAGACCTTGTTCTTTGGCGAGGAACGCAAACCGCTGAACATGATCCTGGATGACGGAGGAGACCTGACCAATATGGTACTGGACCAGTATCCAGAGCTTACCGACGGCATCCGCGGTTTGTCCGAGGAGACCACCACCGGCGTACACCGGCTCTACCAACGTTTCCAGAACGGGACCTTGCCCATGCCGGCCATCAACGTCAACGATTCGGTGACCAAGTCCAAATTTGACAACAAATACGGATGTCGCGAAAGCGCGGTAGATGCGATCCGCCGGGCTACCGATACCATGCTGGCCGGGAAACGGGTGCTGGTGGCGGGCTATGGCGACGTTGGAAAGGGAACGGCCGCCTCCTTCCGGGGTGCCGGCTCCATCGTCACAGTAGCCGAAATCGATCCGATCTGCGCATTGCAGGCTTGTATGGACGGTTATGAGGTTAAAAAGCTGGAAACGGTAACACCGGACATGGACATCCTGATTACGGCAACCGGAAATAAGGATATCATCCGCGAAGAGCATTTTCGCGCCATGAAGGACAAGGCCATCGTCTGTAATATCGGCCACTTTGACAATGAGATCGATATGGCCTGGCTCAACACACATTTCGGGGCTACGCGGGACGAGATCAAGCCGCAGGTGGACAAATACACCCTGGACGGCAAGGATATCATTGTGCTGGCAGAAGGCCGCCTGGTAAACCTGGGGTGCGCCACCGGCCACCCGAGCTTTGTGATGAGCAATAGTTTCACCAATCAGACGCTGGCCCAGATTGAGCTTTGGAACCACAGGGAGCGCTATGAGAATAAAGTGTACACGCTGCCCAAACATCTGGATGAAAAAGTGGCGGCCCTTCACCTCTCCAGGCTGGGTGCCGAACTCACCGAATTGCGGCCCGACCAGGCCAAATATATCGGAGTGGAGGTAAAAGGCCCCTTTAA
>JBNKHB010000022.1:10421-17621 GCA_050290125.1 Robiginitalea sp. | reverse complement strand
GGTATGCATGTCCGCCAGCTTAAAGGCTATCGCCTGGTGGTTGGCGATCTCGGTGCCAAAGGCCTTGCGCTGCTTGGAATAGGCCAGCGCAAGTTCATAAGCGCCTGCAGCGATCCCCAGTGCCTGCGCCGCAATGCCGATCCGGCCGCCGGCCAGGGTTTTCATGGCAAAGCTAAAGCCGAAGCCATCCGCTCCGATCCGGTTTTCCTTGGGCACGATCACGTCGTTGAAGATCAGCGAATGCGTATCGCTGCCCCGGATGCCCAGTTTCTGTTCTTTCGGGCCGATCTCAAAACCGTCCATCCCGGGTTCCACGATCAGGGCATTGATCCCCTTATGGCCCTTTTCCGGGTGGGTCTGGGCGATCACCAGGTGTACCCCTGCCGATTTGCCGTTGGTAATCCAGTTCTTGGTGCCGTTCAAAACGTAGTGGTCGCCTTTGTCGATCGCCGTGGTTTTTTGGGATGTGGCATCGCTCCCCGCCTCGGGTTCGGACAGGCAGAAGGCCCCTATGATCTCTCCGGCTGCCAGCCGCTTCAGGTATTTATCTTTCTGCGCCTCGTTACCGTAGGTTTCCAGGCCCCAGCAAACCAATGAATTGTTAACCGATACCACCACCGAGGCGGAGGCGTCTATCTTGGACAATTCCTCCATGACCAGGACGTAAGACAGCGTATCCAGTCCGCTTCCGCCGTATTGCGGGTCCGTCATCATTCCCAGAAATCCGAGTTCGCCCATTTTGCGGATGGCGTCCGCCGGAAATTCCTGCTTCTCATCCCGCTCGATCACCCCGGGCAACAATTCGGTCTGTGCAAAGTCCCTTGCCGCCTGTTGGATCATCCGTTGTTCTTCGGTCAGTGTGAATTCCATCGGTTTGTGATTTTCTCAATTTGAGCGTACAAATATACGCTCTGCCTGTAAGGATTTCAATAGATATGCTTGTTTATTGCGAATACGGAAATCCTTTTCAATATTATCCCTTTGATTTTTGGCGTCGACAGGTCTGTTGGCACCTCAATATTTATATATTTGAAGGCGGGGCCCGAAGCCTTTTATGGCATCCCCCGGAGGGTCTGAGGTTCCACTTGCCTGCCCCCGGGATGCATCCGGTCCGAACATAATCCGATCTTGTCCTATGTTGATGAAGGAATTGCTGGCGCAATACGAAAAGAAAGCGCCTGAAATCGTATTCCACTGGAACGATCCCGAAACCGAAGCCCAGGGCTGGGCCGTGATCAATTCCCTGCGCGGCGGGGCGGCCGGCGGCGGGACGCGCATGCGCGAAGGCCTGGACTACAACGAGGTCCTCTCCCTTGCCAAGACCATGGAAGTAAAATTCACGGTGTCGGGTCCCCCGATCGGAGGGGCGAAGTCGGGGATTGATTTCAACCCGGCGGATCCCCGGAAGAAGGGGGTACTGGAGCGATGGTACCAGGCGGTGGCCCCTCTGTTAAAAAGTTATTACGGCACGGGTGGGGACCTGAACGTGGACGAGATCCACGAGGTGATCCCGATAACGGAAGATGCAGGCGTCTGGCACCCGCAGGAGGGCGTTTTCAACGGGCATTTCAAACCCAGCGAAGCGGATAAGATCAACCGGATCGGCCAGTTGCGGCTGGGGGTCCTGAAGACCCTGGAAAGCGATACCTACTCCCCGGATCCGGCGCGCAAGTACACGGTAGCGGATATGATCACAGGGTTTGGGGTGGCCGAAGCGGTTCGCCATTTTTACGATCTGCAGGGCAGTTCCGTAAGGGGCAAACGCGCCATTGTACAGGGCTTTGGCAATGTGGGGGGCGCTGCCGCCTTCTACCTGTCCAAAATGGGCGCCAAGATCGTGGGGGTCATTGACCGCAACGGCGGCGTGATCCGGGAGGAAGGCTTCTCTTTTGAGGAGATCCGGGAGCTGTTCAACAAGAAAAAAGGGAACGCCCTTGTAGCGGGGGACCTGGTCCCTCCGGAAGAAATGGAGCGGCGCATCTGGGAGATTCCGGCGGAGATCTTCGCGCCTTGCGCGGCCTCGCGGCTGGTGACCCGTCAGCAAATCGGGAACCTGATCGACTCGGGCCTGGAAGTGATCTCCTGCGGGGCCAACGTGCCCTTTGCCGACCCGGAAATTTTCTTTGGCCCGGTGATGGAGTATGCCGACGGGCGGACCAGCCTGATCCCGGATTTTATCTCGAATTGCGGGATGGCCCGGGTTTTTGCGTATTTTATGGAACGCCGGGTTTCGCTGGAGGACGACGATATCTTTAATGACGTGTCCGAAACCATTCGCTCGGCAATTTTGAATATATTTAACCAAAATCAAACCAAGAGGAATCTCAGCCGCACGGCATTTGAGATCGCACTGAAGCAACTCGTGTAAAACCAACCTTTATGGAAACTATTATCATCATCGTTTTCCTTGTCGGGTATCTGGCCATAACGCTCGAACACAATCTGAAAATAGACAAGCTCATCCCCGCCCTGGCCATGATGGCCATTCTTTGGGCGCTGATCGCATTGGCTCACCTGCCGGTGTTTGAGGTGAACGCCGAGCTGAAGGAATTGGAACCCACGCACCTGGATGAGATCTTATTGCATCACCTGGGGAAAACGGCGGAGATCCTGGTATTCCTGCTCGGGGCCATGACCATCGTGGAGATCATCGACTACTTTGACGGTTTTGCAACCATCAAGGGGTATATCCGCACCCGCAGCAAACGGAAATTGCTCTGGCTGTTCTCATTGCTGGCATTCGTCCTTTCCGCCATCATTGATAACCTAACGGCCACCATTGTCCTCATCACCATCCTGCAGAAGGTGATCAAGGACCGGGAAACCCGGCTGTGGTTTGCCGGCCTTATCATTATCAATGCCAATGCGGGAGGGGCCTGGTCGCCCATCGGGGACGTAACGACCACCATGCTCTGGATCGCCAACAAGGTATCGGCGCTGCAGCTTATCGAACATGTATTGCTGCCGTCCATCATGTGTACCGTGGTACCGACCTTTATTGCCAGCCGCCAGAAAGTCTTCCAGGGAAAGATCGATGCGGACCTGGACGCGGGCATCGGCTCAAAATCCAAGTTCGGCCCCACCATGCTATACCTGGGGCTCGGATCCATTATTTTTGTTCCCTTCTTCAAGACGATCACCCACTTGCCACCTTATGTGGGGATGATGCTGTCCCTGGCCATCGTAGCCACCTTTGCGGAGATCTACAGTAGTGCTAAATTCAGCCTGAGTTCGCTGGATTCGGAAGAGAGCAATGCGCATGCGCACCACAGCCCGGTACACGCATCGCTTTCAAAGATCGAATTGCCCAGTATCCTGTTCTTTTTGGGGATCCTGTTGGCGGTGGCGGCCCTGGAGTCGCTCGGGTATTTGTTTAATTACGCCGAGAGCATGAACCAGGCCATCCCCAATACGGATATCGTGGTCATGCTGCTGGGCGCCGGCTCGGCGGTGATCGACAACGTACCGTTGGTAGCGGCCAGCATGGGAATGTTCTCCGAAGGCCTGGACAATCCGCTCTGGCATTTTATCGCTTATTCGGCCGGTACCGGGGGCAGTATGCTGATCATCGGTTCCGCCGCGGGCGTGGTTGCCATGGGAATGGAGAAAATCGACTTTTTCTGGTACCTGCGCAAGATCGCATGGCTGGCGTTGATCGGATTCCTGGCAGGGGCCTTTACCTTTATTCTTTTGCGTGATTTGGTGCTAAACGCCTAATTTTACCGGTGAAATACTTAAAACGGTAAAATCCCGTTATTAAGAGCAACCTAAACCACGACACAATATGCTATTGTTTCAGGATGCCCTGGAGGAGAGCCAGTTGGGCGAATTTGCCTCCGAGGAGAAGACCCTGTCCGTTATGGACCTCATCTTTAACGGCGGTACCGGCAGCATCGTCATCATCGCGGTCTTATTCGTTATGCTGGCCATTGCCATGTACATCTATTTTGAGCGGTTGCTGGCGCTGAAGGCGGCGGCCAAGATCGACAAGAATTTTATGAACCAGATCCGGGACCACGTGATGGGCGGTAAACTGGAGGCGGCCAAGATTTTGTGCGCGCAGACGGACAGCCCGGTAGCCCGGCTTACGGAAAAAGGTATCTCCCGTATCGGGAAGCCGTTGAACGACATCAATACCGCCATCGAGAACGCGGGTACCCTGGAAGTCTACAAACTGGAAAAGAATGTGAGCATCCTGGCGACCATCGCCGGGGCGGCTCCCATGATCGGGTTCCTGGGAACGGTAATTGGTATGATCCTTGCTTTCCACCAGATGGCCAGCAGTGGCGGACAGGCGGAAATGGGTGCCCTGGCGTCGGGGATCTATACGGCCATGACGACCACGGTAGCTGGTCTGATCGTCGGGATCATCGCTTATGTCGGGTACAACTACCTGGTAAACCGCACGGACAAAGTGGTCCACAAGATGGAAGCCAATGCGGTGGAATTCCTGGACCTGCTGAGCGAACCCGTTTAAGACCGGCGTATGAAACTGAAAGGAAGGAATAAGGTAAGCCCGGAATTCAGCATGTCGTCCATGACGGATATCGTGTTCCTGTTGCTTATCTTTTTTATGCTGACGGCGAACTCGCCGAATGCTTTGGATCTGCTGTTACCCAGGGCCAAGGGGAAATCCACGAACACTCAGAATGTTTCGGTGACCATCAACAAGAACCTGGAATATTTTGTGAACAACCAGCAGATCAACGGAGAATACATTGAAATTGAATTAAAAAAAGCACTGGAGGGTCAGGACACCCCCACGATAATCCTGCGGGCCGAGGAGAGCGTTGCCATCCGCGAGGCCGTTAAAGTCATGGATATCGCAAACCGGAACAGTTATAAGGTGATCCTGGCGGTGCGACCGAATTAATGCCATTTCTTGATACGAGACACAAGAAGAAATCCGCTACGCTTACGGCGATCCTGCTAAGCGTACTCATCCTTTTGCTTTTTTATATCGGCCTTACCTACCTGGATCCGCCCGAGGAAAACGGCATTACCGTGAATTTCGGGACCATGGAATTCGGGATGGGGGACGACCAGCCTTTGGAGCCTATCCGCAGGCAACAACCCGAGCCGGAAGAAGTGGTTGAGGAAGAGGTGGTGGAAGCCGCCGAACCCGAAACCGAACCTGAGGTGGTGGAAGAGGCCACGCAGGAGGAGTCCCCCTCCGAGGAACTGCTTACCCAGGAACGGGAGGAGGCCATCCGCATAGCCCAGCAACAGGAAGCCAAACGCAAGGCAGAGGAAGCGGCCCGCAAGGCCCGCGAGGAAGCTCAGCGGATCGAACGGGAAAAACAGGCTGCCGCGGAACGGGAACGGCAGGAACGCGAAGCCAAGAAACGCGAGCTCGATGCCATGATGGGCGGGCTCAACAATTCCGACGGCACGGCCGAGGGCAGCGAAGGCGACGATAACCGGGCCGGCGACAAGGGTCAGCCAGGCGGCGATCCGTATGCCGCCACCTACTACGGTGCCCCGGGCAGCGGCAGCGGTACCGGAGGGTACGGGCTGGGTGGCCGGTCGCTTGTCAGCAACGGAAAGGTACAGCAGGACTGTAACCAGGAGGGTCGCGTAGTGGTGAAGATCGTGGTGGACCGCAACGGGAAAGTCATTTCGGCAGAGCCCGGCCAGCGAGGTACCACCAATAATGATCCATGCCTGATGGAACCTGCGCGCCGTACGGCCTTCATGCACCGCTGGAACACCGACTCCAACGCACCCAGCCAGCAGATCGGATTTGTGGTGGTCAACTTCAAACTGGGTGAATAAATGAACTACCGCCAAACGCTGGACTGGATGTTCAATCGGCTTCCGATGTACCAGCAGCAAGGGGCGGATGCGTATCAGGCCAAACTCGAACCCATCCGGGAATTTGCCGCGTACCTGGGGAACCCTCAGGAACACTTCAAAAGCGTTCACGTCGGCGGCACCAACGGCAAAGGCTCCAGCAGCCATATGCTCGCTTCCATCCTGCAAGAGGCTGGGTACAAGACCGGGTTATATACCTCCCCGCACTTAAAGGACTTCCGGGAACGCATCCGGGTAGGCGGCATCCGGGTTTCGGAGGCCTTTGTGGTGGATTTTATCCGCAAGCATAAACCTTACCTGGAGCAGGCCGGCCTGTCGTTCTTTGAGATGACCGTGGGGATGGCTTTTGAGTATTTCCGCGACCGGCAGGTGGAGGTCGCCGTGGTGGAAGTTGGATTGGGCGGCCGGCTGGACGCCACCAATATCATTGTGCCGGAGGTGAGCCTGATCACCAATATCGGCCTGGACCACACCCAGTTCCTGGGCGAGGACCCCTTGCAGATCGCCCGGGAAAAGGCAGGGATCATAAAAGAAGGCGTGCCGGTGGTCATCAGTGAAACCCAGAAACGGATCTCCCGCGTGTTTACCGCTGTGGCCAAAAAGCAAGGCGCCCCCATTCGGTTTGCCGATCAGGAGGATTGGCCCGAGTATCGATTGCAGCTTTTAGGCGCCTACCAGCGACGCAACCTGCGCGGAGTGCTGGCTACCCTGCGGGCCCTGGAAGCATTTCCGGTAGGCGAGGAGCAGATCCGCAGGGGCTTGCTCCGCGTCGCCGAGAACACCGGGCTGATGGGGCGCTGGCAGATCCTGCGGGAGCACCCGCGCGTGCTCTGCGATACGGCCCACAACAAGGAAGGGCTGGAGTTGGTACTGGACCAGCTCAGCACCCAGCGGTATAAGACCCTGCACTTTGTACTCGGTTTCGTAAAGGAAAAATCCCCTGATTTGCTGCTGCCGCTTTTCCCAAAGGCAGCCCGCTATTACATTTCCCGGCCTGATATCCCCAGGGGGATGACTGTGGATGTCCTGATGGAAGCTGCTCAGCGCCACGGGCTGGAGGCCACCCGTTATGACAGCATTCAACAGGCGTACCAGGCGGCGCTGGCCGCCGCAGATCCGGAGGACCTCATCTTTGTAGGCGGCAGTACCTTTACCGTGGCCGAGGTGTTGTAGTGTGTCGGGTCAAGGTCCCGATAGCCCTCTTTTACGTTGCACCCCTCTTCCGTTACTTTTTGATATCTTCAGTAGCAGGAACTTCCATCCATAAGCACCGTACTATGAAAAATACAGGTAAGCGCCTGGCACTGACCGCCCTGGTTTTGATAACTCTTGCCTCCTGCGGGGAAACCGTACAAACGGCAGCAACGCCCGAACCCGTAGCGCGGC
>JBNKHB010000022.1:0-10411 GCA_050290125.1 Robiginitalea sp. | reverse complement strand
ATCGTACTCATTTACCTGGATGACCTGGGGTACGGGGACACCGGGGCCTACGGGGCTACAGAACTCCAAACGCCCCACATGGATGCCCTGGCGGCGGCGGGGATCCGTTTTACCAACGGCTATGCCGCCTCGGCCACCTGCACTCCCAGCCGCTATGCGCTACTGACAGGGACCTATCCCTGGCGCAAACGGGAAGCGCGCATCCTGCCCGGGGATGCCCCCTTACTCATCGATACCGCGCAACGGACCCTTCCCAAATTGCTCCGGCAACAAGGGTACGCCACCGGGATCGTGGGGAAATGGCACCTGGGCCTCGGCAACGGGGAGGTGGACTGGAACGGCCGGGTATCCCCGGGCCCGAATGAGGTGGGATTCGACTACAGTTATATCCTGGCCGCCACCCAGGATCGCGTACCTACGGTATACATCCAAAACGGGCAGGTGGTGGGCCTGGACCCGGAAGATCCGATATCGGTGGATTATCAGACGAATTTTCCAGGCGAGCCCACAGCCCTAACGCACCCGGAAATGGTCCGGATGCCCTGGGATCACGGGCACAATAACAGCATCGTCAACGGCATTCCCAGGATCGGCTTTATGAAAGGCGGACAGGATGCGCGCTGGGTGGATGAGGATATGGCAGACATCTTCCTGGCGGAAGCGCAGGGCTTTGTACAGGCACACAAAGGCCAGCCCTTTTTCCTGTATTACGCCTTGCAGCAACCCCATGTGCCCCGAACGCCCCACCCGCGTTTTGAAGGAAAGACCGGATTGGGCCCGCGCGGGGATGTCATCTATGAAGCGGACTGGTGCATCGGACAATTCATGGAAACCCTCCGGCGGGAAGGCTTGCTGGAAAATACCCTGGTAATCCTGACCAGCGACAACGGACCGGTCCTCAACGACGGTTATGTGGACCAGGCCGTGGAGCTGAACGGGTCGCACACGCCCTGGGGTCCGCTACGCGGAGGAAAATACAGTTTGTTCGAGGCAGGCACCCGGGTGCCGTTCCTGGTCAGCTGGCCCGGCCGGATCACCCCAGGCACCAGTGATGCGATCATAAGCCAGGTGGACCTGTTGGCCTCCCTGACCCGCATAGCCGGTATTGAAACGGATTTGGAACTGGACAGTCGGGACCTGTCCGAAGTCCTGCTGGGCACCTCCGACCAGGGCCGTGAGTCCCTGGTGTTACAAGCCACAGGACGTACCGCCCTGCGCAAGGGGAACTGGTTGCTGATCCCGCCCCATGAAGGTCCTCCGGTAGCGACCCATGTGAATATTGAGACAGGGAACGACCCTGAAGTGCAGTTGTATAACCTGGAAACAGACGTGGGCCAGCGGCAAAATATCGCCCAGGACCAACCGGAAAAGCTGCAGGAAATGATCGCAGCCTATGAGTCGCTGACGGGCCGATCCGTAAGCCCCGGAGAGGAGTAACACCGGCCGCTGGTTACAGGCTTTCTCCGTGCTGGCATAACCGACTCATTTTTCGCAATTTTTCTTTCCCGAAGGAAAAAACTATTCTATATTTGCACACCCTTTCGGGCTCTTAGCTCAGTTGGTTCAGAGCACCTGCCTTACAAGCAGGGGGTCGTTGGTTCGAATCCAACAGGGCCCACATCAAGCAGAAAACCCGCGCCATTTGGCGCGGGTTTTTGCGTTCCAGGAAGAAAGCCAAGTTTACTTGAGCTTTCTGACGGGAACGCAAAAAAGCGATTCGCATTAGCGAAGCGAGGTTTTCTATTTGCAGGAGCGGGCGCAGTTTGGATCACGAGCGCAGCGAGTACTCCAACCATCGTAATGGGTCTCCCCCAGACAACGCTCATTTCCCAACCAAATCCCGTTCAGAAACTCCATCTTACCCTAAAGAAGATGCTGTGACCCAGCGACCGGTACTCCGCGAATTCAAAAAAGGAGTAGGAAAGGATATCCAGTTCCCAATCCGTGGCAAGGGAATACTTAAAAATAGGAATAGCGATAACCGATTGGTTGGTGGGGGAATAGACCATGCTCATGGAGCCGGATACAATCGGAGAGAATTCCCTGGAGAATTGCAGGTAGCCGGAAAATTCAAACGGCATCAGGTTTTTGGCTGTCACTAAACTTCGGGAAAGGTTTTCAACACCGCCCTCCACATCCGAAGAATCCGAATTGTAGAGCACGGATCCATAGAGGTAGATACCGTTCTTAAACCCGTAATCAACCGATAAGGAGGCGCTAATGACTTGCCTGGATCCCAGGTAATCCCGATAGGGTACGAAATAGGATACCTCACCCTTAAATCCCGAATTTTTAAGGTTTCCGGCCCATCCGGCGCCGAGTACCCAGTCATTCTGAAAGATGCCCGAAATAAACTGAAAGTCATAAGACCAGCGGTTAAAACCATACAGCAACGCGACGATATGATCATCTTCATCGCGTCCTTTTTTTGCGGCCAGTTCTACCCGGCTAAAGTCACCGGTATAATATTGAATCCTTATCGCATCGCTGCCCGGGCGTTCTTCATAATCAAAATCCAGGAAGTTGTAGGTATTAAATAGATCGTTCGGATTCCAGATCAGGTTCTTGCCCCAGTTCACCCGTTGCCGGCCCAGGGTTATGTCCCAGTTCCCCCGGCGGTAACTGAGCGAGGCCCTGTCAAGTGTGGATGTGACCAGCACATTCCCGTTATCTATCGCATTCCAGGTTAGATCCATCCACCCGTTATCCCTGGATACGAGCGTGGAAAATCCGGGCGTGTTGGAAAGATTATCGCCCAGATAGATCCGGTTCCTCAATTCCACCCGCGCAGTGATACGATTCCCCGGGTCGTATCGCAGATTCATACGGTTGTGCACCAAGGTGGTCCATTGCAACTGGTTAAGCCGATCGATAACGCTAAATTCATGCAGATTTTTAATATACCCGCTTACATGCAATACCGGATCCTGCTCCTGGCCCGGAGCCCTAAGAACGGCCAGAAGCAAGATCATGCGGAGTATTTTTAAGTAGGCTCGCATTTTTCCGGATTGGGGGTACGTATTTCGTCGGAATCTACTTTTCCGTCCACCAGGGTAATTACCCTCCGTGCCTTTTTGATCACGCGTTGGTCGTGGGTAGAGAACAGGAAGGTGATATGCTCCTCTTTGTTCAGTTTGGCCATGATGTCCATTAATTTGGCTGCGGATTTGGAATCCAGATTGGCGGTCGGCTCATCCGCCAAAATGATCTTGGGTTTGGAGGCCAGCGCCCGGGCAACCGCAACGCGCTGTTGCTGCCCCCCTGAAAGTTCCCCCGGCCTGCTGTTGACCTTATCTTCCAGTCCCACCTGGTGCAGCAAATCCAAAACGCGATCTTGCCGCTCCTTTTTAGGGGTTTTTTGTAATTGCAGGATGAATCCCACGTTCTCTTTGGCGGTCAGAACAGGAATCAGGTTGAAAGATTGAAACACAAAACCGATATTCTGCAACCTGAAGTCAATCAATTTGTTCTCTGACAATTTGGTAATCTCCACGCCGTCTACGAATACGGTGCCTGAACTGGGTTCGTCCAATCCGCCGATCATATTGAGCAGGGTGGACTTGCCCGACCCGGAAGGTCCGACCAGGGCCGTAAATTCTCCTTCTTCTATATGCAAATGCACATCCTTCAGGGCTTTTACAGGCACCATTTTCTTGTTGTAGATCTTACTGATATTATGTGCATCGATGATCGTTTTGGCCATGGTATTAGATTTTACGGATGGATTCTGCGGGATTCAGTTGTAAAGCCCGGTACGCCGGATAGACGGCCGACAGCAGCGCAGTGATCAGGCACATGCTTGCCACAATCCAGTATTTGTTGCTGTCCAGGTCCGGATAAATAACTGAGCTGAAACCGTAGCTCGCCAATCCTTCGGAGAACAGTGCGATGTTGATCCCATAGGTTCCCAGAACCTTTACGCTGATCCAGCCGACAAGCAACCCGATTGGGCTGCCGATGAGTGTCAGGAAAAGGGTTTCCAGCATGATCATGGAGAATATCCTGGTCTTGTTGAGCCCGATGGCCATGAGCATGCCCAGTTCCCGGATCCGTTCCAGTACGGACATCAGCATGGTATTTACAATGCCAAAGGTGAGCGCCAGGAGAATGATGCCGGTAATAATGAAGGTATACAGGTTAAAGGATTCAATGATCAGCTCCAATTCGGGCGAGAGTGCCTTCCAATCCTCCACCAGCGAATGAGGCAGCAACTCCTGTAAATCATGCATGAAACCATCCATGTCGGCTTCATCCTTCAGCAGCACGGCAATTTCATTGCTTTCGGTCGGTTTCAATGCCAGCAGGGCGCCCAGGTGCTGACCGCGGACATAAACGTTTAGCTCGTCTAGAGAGGTGTTTTTGGAGCGGTAGATGCCGCCTACGCGGAATGCGGCGGAAACTAAATTGGACTGAAGGTCCGTAAAGGTCAATACCACCTTACTTCGCAATTTGATTTTGAGTTTATCGGCCAGTTTCTTTCCTAAAAGGATCTCGTTTTCCCTGTCCGTGCCAAAGTAAGCTCCTTCGATTACGTATTCGTTAAGGGCGGTTTGAACCTTTTCCACTTCCGGTGAGATTCCTATTACAGTAATACCTGCGGCAGTAGTGGGTGAGGTGATCATCCCCTTGGTGATCGTACGGGTGCTGACGGATCTTACCCTGGGGTCGACCCGGAGTAATCCGATTATCGAGTCCGTTTGGTCGAGGGCATATTTTGATTCCAGCTGGTGCGGAAAGGAAGGGTGGTGGATTTGGATATGCGATAGTCGGCGGTTGACGGTTTCGTCGATATTATTTTTATATAGCCCCCAGGCAAATGCCAAAATGAAGATGGCGGACCAAAGCCCTACAATGATAGAACTGATCACTACAAAACTTCGCGTTTTGTTGCGCCAGATATTCCGCCATGCAATGGGAACTAACATGATCAGCGATTTATGGCCTCCACCGGGCGAAGCCTCATTATTTTCCAGCCCGGATATACAGCTACCAGGGTGGCCAGCACAAAAACAATCAGGCTTTGAGTGATGAAAATTTTCATATGGCCTGAAAAGTATATGATGGATTCAATCCCGTAATCCTCATAGACTTCCTTCAGGGCACCGGTGAACCGGATGGGGTATTTGGTGAACCAGGTCACGAGCCCCCATCCTCCCACAATACCCATCAGACATCCCGTCAGGGTAATGAGCAGGGATTCAAGCAGGACCATAATGGCCAGCAAGCGCTTCTTCATTCCGATCGCAATGAGGATCCCGAATTCCCGGTTTCTTTCAAACGTCATCATCAGGAGCGTGCCGAACAGGCCAAAGGAAATGATCAGGTAGAGGATTCCGATGACGATGTAATGTCCCGTGCTGTCTGCCTCGATAAACTGGTCCATTTCAGGCATCATCTGTTTCCAGGTCATCACCTCATAGGTCTCCCTGTCTATGGAATTTTCCGTAAAAGCTTTGGAGTTCTCCAAATCCGAGGTTTTGCGGAGCATGAGCGAAAGGGCGGTCAATCGGTCTTCCGCTCCGTATAGCGCCTGGCAGGTTTCCAGAGGCAAATAGATGACGTTATCATTCAGTTCCGGGGACCCCAATTTTAAGATGCCTTTGACCCGGAATTTTCCCGCTGCACTGCTGGCATGGTATCCCTGACCGATCAGGACCAAGGTGTCGTTTACCTTCACATTGAGCTGGGAGGCCAAACCATCGCCGAGCAATGCCGCATTTTCCCCGTTGTTTTCGAAGTATTTACCGTCAGTGACCTTTTGATCGAGGTGATTCACTTCCTTTTCGCTTCGGATATCGATGCCCAGTACCATAATACCCTTGATCTTATCAGTAGCGGAAGCCAGGGCAAAGGTTTCCAGCCGGGGCATGATATGGGTGATTTCCGGATTGCTCAGGAGGCTTGAATTAAGTTGTTCGTCGGCTTCAAAAGAATTGTCCAGGGAACGCTCGTCCCAGTAGCCATTTTTGTGTATTTGGAGGTAGCCCGACGAATAGCTGACTACGTTGTGGATCATGTTTTCATAAACCCCGTCGGTTACCGACCGGAAGGCAATAGCCAGCAACACCGCAAAGAAGACGGAAGCGGTGGTTATAAGGGTCCTCCGTTTGTTTCGCCAAATATTCAACCATGCCAGTTTAAGGAGCATCATTCCAATCGGATCATGTTACGTGTCGTGAAAAAGTGGTCGGGTATTTCCTGGTCAAAAAGCAGATTGTTGTAAAGGATCACCGTTTTGTATCCCTCTTTATCCATGGGGATCATTTCAATTCTGGAAGTCACCTTTCTCGACCCCAGCATCTTCACGTCGCCGGAATTCATCACATTGATCAAGGCTCCGTCCTCATCATAAAAAGCCGCCTTCAGTTGCAAAAGATCCAACTTGTCGATCCAAACGATCACCTTTTCCCAAACAATGGCCGCGGAGGGTTTGGGTATCATCTCGATTTTGTAGCATTCCTTGCCGTTAACCTGTTCGTTGCCAAGAAATTTATGCTCGTAATCCGTAACGGAAGAAGCTTCTTTTACCAGGTCGTCGTTGGTAAAATCCGTGCCCATCCAACTTTGGGACATCATGGATGGCGGGAGTTTTATGGTCCGCTCAATGGCCGGAATCCAATTCCAAACCTCCTTTGCGCGCTTAAGGAATGCTATGCCTTTTTCTTTTGCCGGCGCATTGACCAGGATCATGGTGAAGTCGTCCCCCTTTGTCCAGGCTTTTACACGCATTTCACGGCTCCAGGCGGGTCGGATAATCTGAATGGTAATATCTGCCTGTGAGGTATTTCCCCGCATGTTTTGATCCGCCTTTTTTACTACCTCTTTGGCGGTGAATTCCTGGGAGAGGGCATCCGAAGAAATTAACCCTAACCCCATTCCAAGGATAAGTGCAAGCCTTATGAAATACGCGTTTTTCATATCCCAAAGCTCACCTATTGGTTAGAGCCTGACAATGACGTGAATCAATAGCCCAAGGCGAGGCCAGGAGGCCATTTTCCGGAACGCAGGCGAAGCGAGTCTTCCGAAAGGATCATATAGCTCCTCCCATTTCCAATTCTTAAATTCTAGTCGTATCTTACTAGGTACCCCAGGACCCATCTAAGGCCGGGCGTGGCAGTAGCTTCGTGCAGCCGGCTTGTATGAATTAAAGGGCATTAAAACGTGGAAGCGAAAGCCGCAAAACCAGGTCGGAAAGAGGTAAAGAAGTTCGGCACCATGGCCGGGGTCTTTACCCCAACGTTTTTGACCATCCTGGGGGTGATCATGTACCTGCGCCTCCCCTGGGTGGTAGGTAACGCCGGGATCATCGGGGCGATCGGCATCATTTCCGTAGCAGTTGCCATCACACTTTCCACGGCCCTCTCTCTTTCCAGCATTACCACCAATATCCGCATCGGGTCAGGAGGAGCCTTCAGCCTGATCTCACAATCCCTGGGCCTGGAGATCGGAGGGGCCATTGGCATCCCCTTCTACTTTTCGCAGGCCATCGCCGTGACCATGTACGTTTTTGGGTTTCGGGAAGGCCTGCAGTCCATACTGCCGGGCGTAAGCCCCCTCTACCTGGATATCGCCGTTTTTGCGCTGGTCATGGCGATCGCCTTTGTCAGCACCAGTTTTGCCTTCAAGATCCAGTACATCATCATGGCGGTGATCATCATATCGATCGTGTCTATTGTAGGCGGGTTGTTCACCGCGCCTATCGAACACGAGTTCGTTTGGTTCGGTTCGTATCCGGGCGCGAAGGAATCGGGTTTTTCCGGTTCGTCCTTCTGGGAGGTGTTCGCTGTTTTCTTTCCTGCGGTAACCGGGGTGATGGCGGGCGCCAATATGTCCGGAGACCTAAAGGACCCGAGGAACAGCATCCCCAGGGGAACCCTGAGTGCCGTCCTGATCACGGCCGTCGTTTATGTCGGGCTCGTATTCATTGCGGCCTTCCTGGCCACACCCACGGAACTGGTCGAGAATTACAATGTATTTATTGACAAGGCCTACTTTGCGCCCGTCGTCCTCGCCGGCCTGCTGGGCGCCACGCTCTCATCCGCCCTGGGGTCCTTTGTGGGTGCTCCCCGGATCTTGCTGGCCCTGGGGGAGAAGCATATCCTGCCCAAAAGCAAATTTTTGGCCAAGACCAATCGCAAAGGGGAACCCTTCAATGCGATGCTCATCACCACCATTCTTGTTTTCGTGGGCCTTTCGCTGCGTAATCTGAATACGATCGCCCCGTTGATCACCATGTTCTTTATGATTACCTACGCCATGGTAAATGTGGTGGCTCTGATCGAGCAGTCGCTTTCCCTTCCCAGTTTTCGCCCCACGCTTAAGATCCCCATCCTGGTGCCGCTCATCGGCGCCTTGGGTTCGCTTACCGTGATGTTCATCATCAGTCCGCCGGTAGCCATGGCCGCTCTGATCCTTATCGTGGTCTTTTACTTCTACCTGATCAAAAAGCGGTTGAAATCAAGCGCCGGGGATTCCCGGAGCGGCCTCTTTACAGCCCTGGCCGAATGGGCAACCAAGAAGACCACGCAACTCAGCCCGGTACGGGAAGTGCGCTCTTGGAGACCCGATCTGTTGTTCCCAATTTCGGAACCCAAGGAGATCCGGAGTTCGTTCAAGCTCCTGGAGCAAATGGTGGCCCCCAAGGGATCCGTTAAATTCCTGGCCCTGGACAACGAGGACAGCGACCTGACGGACAAGCTGTCGGAATACCTGCCCGAGGTAGTCCACCGGCTGAAGAAACAGCATATCAGCACGAGCTATACCTCGGTGCGGGGCTCGGACCTTACGGAGACCCTGCAGGTAAGCATGCAATCGCTGCACGCGGCCTTCTTCAAGCCCAATACCCTTTTTATGACCATGGGCAACAATGCGAAATTCGTTTCCAGCTACCTTCGGATCTTCAGCATGGCGCACCGCAATGGTTACGGGGTGTTGTTTTATGTGCCCTATGAGAATGTGGGCCTGTCGTTGGAACGGGACATATGCCTGTGGACGGAGCAATTCCCGCCCGACTGGGAATCGCGCTTTGACCTGGGCAACAATGACCTGGCCATATTGATCGCCCTGATGCTGCAACGGAATTGGAACGGCAACTTGACGGTTCGCGTTCCCTTGGAAGAAATAGGCATGCGAAAGGAAGGCGATCTGGACCTTTTGAACAAGCTGGTCCGGTTTCCGGTCCGAACGGTTTTAAAGTCCTACAGGTTGGAGGAACGAAACAGCTTGCTCCAGGCCAATGTGGCGGATCTGAATATCCTGTCCATGAACGCGTCCGAAACCCTTGAGGACATGAAAGAATTGGTGGCCCTTACCCGGACCTCGGCATTATTCTGCCTGGACAGCAGGAATGAGAATGCCCTGGTTTAAACCCCTCCGAAGAGGGGTTTGTCAATACAAGATATTTCAGGGTGTTTTAATTATTGGGCCAATTCCCCCAATTGCTGCAGTGTCCGGCCTCATCCGTTTTTTCCACCACCCGGTTGACGCCGCTGTAACCGGCGTTCATCAGGGCGCGGGGTGAGAAGTGGATCTTGCCATTGCTTTCGGTGCGGGAAACGCTGCCAAAATGTGCCTGACTCAATGCATGGCCTACCTCGTGCAGGGAAACCGTGTGAAAATCTATCCCGCTTCCGGTGTTGGGGACGTCCTGCCAGTCAAAACCGTCATTGTAATAGATTTCCTTGATGGCCACGTCGCCCCGGCCGTCCCCGTTGATGTCTTCGGTCCACACCAGGGTGAAGGTAACCCCCAGGATAAAGTCTCCGCCGTCTGCATCCAACAAATCGAAAAATGCCGCTGGCAATACTCCGGCATGTACGATGACCCCGGGGAAAAAGAAATCACTGCCTCCGTATCCGAAAAAGACGTTGGACACCAACCCGATATCCGTGCCGGTGATCCCTCCGAAAGGAATACTCAAACCGCCGGAGCAGGTTACGTTTTCCCAGGTAGCCATAACTTCCTGGATGGCCGGCAGGGTATTAAGCCCCGAAGCGGTACTGAATTGTGTCCCGTCGATCACGTAAGGAACCGTAGTGCCTCCGGCATTCCGGGGATCGTTAGGCACGTAGTCCGAGCTGAGTTGTTTGTTGCCGCGGTTGGAAAAGAAAACTGTTCTACCGACCCCGTCTGCCGAAAAGTACTCCATCTTTTCAAGGCGCACGCCATAGGGCTCCAGCATTTGATTGATTTGGTTGGTGGTGCCTATAAGGGACTTGCCCTTGCTGGCCTGGAAACCTTTTCCCTTTACTTCGGGAAGTCCGGCCACATCCACCTGTACGGTTTTTAAAGTACCCAGTTGGGCGGTTACCGGTGTACTTTCTGTGATTTCCTCCGTCTGACACCCCATCAACAGAACAGCAGCCGTTAATGAGAAAGCGTAAATTCTCTTCATAATAGTTAGCGTTTAAAA
>JBNKHB010000021.1:0-17895 GCA_050290125.1 Robiginitalea sp. | reverse complement strand
CTGGAGATGACCTTCTCGATTGCGGACAACCTGGAACGACTCCATTGGGACCTGATCATCAACGAGCTGTCTCCGGAGCTGCGGACGGTTGTGAACTACAACACCCTGCAAGCGGAGCAGCCCGAAAAACTGTACGGGCTTGCGCTTCAGAACATTTTCGTGGAAAGCATTTACCTCACCAAGATCAAAGATTCCATCTACCGCCGCGCCCTCCGGGAGATCGATGACCTGAACGGTATGATCTCATCCGAAATCGAAGCCGATTAAACCCTGACGGCACCGGGCCGTCTAACCTATACCAGGGCTTGCCGGCAGTACGGCACCCCTCACGCTTTTGATTTTTCGTATCTTTAGCTTTCATGACCCGGCTGGTATCCATAGCGCTCTCCCTCACGGTCCTGTTTCAGGGCCTGCACCTGAGCCTTTCGGACGTGGTGCAACTGGATGAGCTCCTGGAGCATGCGCGATACCACGAACAGCAATTCGGGGACGATTTCCTCACCTTCCTCTCCAAGCACTACGGGGAACAAAAAGAAGACCACAGCCGCCAGCACAGCGAAGAGAAAGAGCAGCACGAACAGCTGCCTTTCCAGCATTCCCCGCAACTGTGCGGCTCCTATACCTTTATCCTGAAGCAGTCCGTACCGGAGCTTGACGTGCTCCCCGAAAACCGGGAAGGCAAGGCCGTATTCTACTACCTGCCCCTGGGGTCTGCTTCCTATGAATCCGGAATTTTCCAACCCCCCCGACGGGCCTGATCACGCATCTTAGTCCCTCTTTTAGAACCGCTCCGCCCGGCTGGGCGGTATCGGCTGCATGCTTTAATCCTATGCCCGTCAAATGCTCAGACATATCATTCAATTCAGCCTAAGGAACAAATTCATTGTCCTGCTGCTGACCCTGACCCTTGCCGTTTTCGGCATCTTTTCGCTTACCCGCATCTCCATAGGGGCGGTGCCGGACGTGACCAATAACCAGGTGCAGGTCATCACCACCTCTCGCAACCTGTCCACCCAGGACATGGAGCGATTTATCACCTATCCGGTGGAGTTGCAAATGGCAAACCTCCCCGGGGTGGAGGAGATCCGGTCGGTCTCTAAATTCGGTATCTCCGTGGTAACTGTCGTTTTCGAGGACCGAATAGGAACCTACCTCCCCAGGCAGCTGATCGCAGAAAAGTTACAATCCGCGGCCCAGGAAATCCCGGAAGGTTTCGGCACCCCTGAAATGGGACCGATTTCGACGGGCCTTGGAGAGATCTACCAGTATATCCTGGATGTGGAACCCGCCTACAAGGACCGCTATTCATCCATGGACATGCGGACCATCCAGGACTGGATCGTCAAGCGGCAGCTCTCGGGGATCCCCGGGGTGGTGGAAGTTAACACCTGGGGTGGGCACCTGAAACAATACGAAATTGCAGTGAACACCGACCGGTTGATGGCCATGGACATTACGGTGGGGGAACTGATGGAAGCGCTGGAACGCAACAACAGCGTGGCCGGCGGCGGCTATATCGAAAAGGTGAATCAGGCGTATTTTATCCGGGGTGAAGGCCTGATCACCACCCTGGACGACCTCCGCAATACGGTGGTAAAGACCCATGGAGGCCTGCCCGTTTACGTCAGGGACGTGGCGGAAGTGGGTTTCGGGAGCGCCACCCGCTTCGGGGCTATCACCGGGAACGGGGAGGGTGAGAAGGTGCTGGGCCAGGTGATGATGTTGAAAGGCGCCAATTCCAAAGAGGTGATCGAAGCGGTGCGCGAGCGGGTGGAGGAGATCTCAGGATCGCTGCCGGAAGGGGTATATATCAACGCCTTCCTGGACCGCAGCGAACTCATCGGGCGCACCACTGGCACCGTTGAGGAGAACCTGCTCCTGGGATGCCTCATCGTGATCTTTGTGGTGGTGCTGTTGCTCGGCAATATCAGGTCCGGCCTGGTGGTGGCCTCCGTGATCCCGCTGTCCCTGCTCTTTGCGCTCTCCCTGATGTACATCTTTGGGGTGGACGCCAACCTGATGAGCCTGGGGGCCATCGATTTCGGGATCATCATAGACGGGGCAGTGATCATCGTGGAATTCATCGCCTACAGCATGTCCCGGCAGCATTCGGATTTCAATGGGTTGATGCCTGCCGAAAAAGCAGTGCTCAAGGATCGCATTGCCCTTGGGGGAGCCAGTAAAATGATGAATTCGGCGGTCTTCGGACAGCTGATCATCCTTATCGTATTCATCCCCATCCTGGCGCTCAGCGGCGTGGAAGGCAAGATGTTCCGCCCCATGGCGCTCACTTTCAGCTTTGCGCTGGTCGGAGCCATGATCCTCTGCTTCACCTATGTGCCCGTGATGGCCTCCATGGTCCTGAAACCCACCCCGCTGGACCGGCGGAATATTTCATCCCGCTTGATGAGCCGTATCCAAAGAATGTATGCGCCTGCCATCGACTGGGCCCTGGGGCATGCCAGGATCGTGGTCGGCCTGGCGGTTGGATTCCTGCTTTTTGCCGTGGTGGTGTTCTGGCGGATGGGAGGTGAATTCGTCCCGACCCTGGACGAAGGTGATTTTGTGATCCAACCTATCCTGAAAACCGGGACCAGCCTGAGCGAGACCATCCAGATCACTACCCGAATTGAACGCATCTTGATTGACCAGTTTCCCGAGGTAGACCAGGTGGTGACCCGCATCGGTGCCGCCGAGGTGCCTACCGACCCCATGAGCATGGAAGAAAGCGATGTGATCATCACCCTCAAACCTAAGAGCGAATGGGTTTCAGCGGACAGCAAGGATGCCCTGGCCGGGCGCTTTAAGGAAGCGCTGGCGGTCATTCCCGGGATGGAGGTGGAATTCACGCAGCCTATAGAAATGCGGTTTAACGAACTCATTACCGGGGTCCGTGCGGATATTGCCATCAAGGTCTTTGGCGAGGACCTGAGTATCCTGGCCAGAAAGGGCGAAGAAATCCGGGCCCTGGCCCAGCAGGTGCCGGGCGCCGCCGATATCAGCGTGGAAAAGATCGAAGGCCTTCCCCAGATGAACGTGGCCTACGACCGGACCAAGATCGCGCGCTACGGCCTGCATATTCAGGACATCAATGACATGCTGGCCATGGCCTATTCCGGCAGCACGGTGGGCGAGGTGTACGAGGGCGAACGGAAATTTGACCTGGTGATCCGCTTGCAGGAGCGCCAGCGAAACGACCTGGAAGCGCTTGACGCACTCTTTCTGGACCTCCCCGGAGGCGGGAAGATACCGCTGAGGGAGGTGGCCCAGGTAAGCTACCAGGAAGGGGCCGCCAAAATTTCGAGGGACAATACCCGCAGGAGGATGGTGGTCGGCATCAATGTGCGGGACCGGGACCTGCAATCCGTGGTGGAGGAGCTTCGCGGCCTGATCGAGGCGAACGTAAGCCTGCCGCCGGGCTATACGATTACCTACGGGGGACAATTCGAGAACCTCCAGAGTGCCAAGGCGCGGCTGGCCATCGCAGTACCCGTTGCGCTCCTGTTGATCTTCATTATGCTGTATTTTGCCTTCCACTCGCTGAAAGAAGCCCTGATCATTTATTCGGCCATCCCCCTCGCTGCTGTAGGCGGGGTGGCGCTGCTCTGGATTCGCGGCATGCCCTTCAGCATCTCGGCCGGCGTTGGGTTTATCGCGCTTTTCGGGATCGCCGTCCTCAACGGGATCGTGCTGATCGAACACTTTAAGGAATTGCGCGGGGAACAACCCGGGGACATTAAGGCCGTGGTCAAACAAGGCGCATCCGACCGGCTTCGTGCCGTGCTGCTGACCGCTTCGGCCGCCGCCCTCGGTTTCCTGCCGATGGCGCTCTCCACCAATGCGGGAGCGGAGGTGCAACGGCCATTGGCCACGGTGGTCATCGGCGGACTGGTAAGCGCCACCCTGCTCACCCTGGTGGTGCTGCCGGTGTTGTATGCGATGTTTACCAGGCCCCGGCATCCCCATGCCCATGTGAAGAAGAAACGCTTAAAAGGGCTCATGGGCATCCTGATCTTCGGGATGGTCCTACCGCTGCAATCCCAGCAGGAAATGGGGCTCGACAGCCTGCTGCACCTGGCGGAACGCCGGAACGCCGGCCTGGAAGCCGCGCGTTTGCGTTGGCAGGCGGCTGAGGCGCAAACCGGAACAGCCCTGGATTTCGGGCGCACGGAGACCTATTACTCCTATGACCGGAACAACCTGGCCAACGGCCTGCCGCTGGACGTATTCGGGGTTCGCCAGGAAATAGCGTTCCCCACCTTTTACGGAGCCCGGCACAAACAACAACAATACCTGGCCGGTAGTGCGCAACAAGCTTATGAACGACAGAAGCGGGCCCTGTTCCGCAAGCTGAGCGGACTCTATTACAGTTACCTGACCGCGCATGAAAAGATCCGAATACTCACCCGGTTGGACAGTCTTTACACAAGATTTGCCAATGCGGCCGAACGGCGCTTTCAGTTGGGCGCCACCAACTACCTGGAACAGGTGACGGCGCGGGCCAAACAGCGACAGACCCACCTGGACCTGCAGGCTGCCAAAAACCTTGCCTATCAGCGCTACGAGGAAATAAGCAGCGTGGTCCAGTCCGGGGACAGCCTGCTTCTGGAAATCCGCGAACCGGTTCGCTTGCAGGTACGCAGCCCGGACCTCGAAGGGCTGCCCGGGGCCGCAGAATTGCAGAACCGGATGCTGGCCCAGCGTTATGCCCGGAAGGCGGAGACGCGCCGCCTGCTGCCGGACCTGAGCGCCGAATACTTCAGGGGCACCAATGATGCATTGGGGGGGGCGATCGACGGCTATGCCCTGGGATTGAAGATCCCCCTGCTGTTCAATGCCCAGGCTTCCAGGATCCGGATGGCCCGGCTCGGGGAAACCGCCCTGGAGCAGGAACTGACCGACCTCCGGCTACGGCTCGGGTCCCAGCTCAAACGCCTGGAATCAGAACGGCAGCAACAGGAAGCGGCCTTGCTTTACTACGAAACGGAAGGCAATGAACTGGCGGAAACCCTGCTGCGGGTTGCGGATATCAGTTTCAGGAACGGGGAAATCGACTTTTTCCAGTACATACAAAGCCTGGAAAACGGATATGACATCCGGCTATCCTACCTGGATCGCCTGGAGGCCTATAACGAAAGCGTGCTGAACATTAACTTTATCGATGAGTAAGATGAAATTCAAATACATAAATCACGGTATAATCTACGCGATACTAGCCACCGCCGCGATCAGCTGCAATGGCGGGGGAAAGACCTCGGAAATGCCGGGCGAGGCCCAGCTGGAACCCGACCAGATCCGGGTGACTGCGGAACAGTTCCAGACCAATGGCATGGCCATGGCACAACCGGAACTCCGCTCTTTTGGCGATGTCCTGGAAGTAAGCGGCACCATCGACGTGCCACCGGAAAGCCGGGCTGCCGTCAGTGCGGTTTACGGTGGTTTCGTAAAAAGTTTCTCCCTCCTCATCGGAGACCGCATACGGAAGGGCCAGCTGGTCGCCACCCTGGAAAACCCGGAATTCCTGAACCTGCAACAGCAATACCTGGAGATTCGGGAACAGCTCGGGTACCTGGAATCGGAATTTAAACGGCAGCAAACACTGTTTGCGGAAAAGATCAGCTCCGAAAAGAACTTCCTGCAGGCAGAAAGCCAATACAAAACGGCGCTCGCCCGTTCCGCAGGGCTGGAAAGACAGCTGACGCTCCTGAATATTTCCCCGGCTTCGGTTTCCGCCCGATCCCTTAGCGCCATCAGCCCGATCTATGCTCCGATCTCTGGCTCGGTCACCCGGGTTGGCGTGCGGCAGGGTGCCTTTGTTTCCCAGGCCTCCGAAATCGTGGAAATCGTAAATATGGACCACGTCCACCTGGAACTGGTGGTTTACGAACGCGACGTGGCCCGCCTTCGCGAGGGACAACTCATTCATTATACACTGCCCGAGTTATCCGATGCGTCCTATGAAGCCCGCGTACACCTCATTTCGTCGGCGCTGGAAGAGGACCGCACCGTTAAGGTGCATGCGCACCTGCAGGGGGAGCAGCCGGAAAACCTGCTGGTGGGGATGTATGTACAGGCCCGGATCCAGACCGGGGATGCCTCCGCCGCGGCAAATGGTGGCGGCCCTGTCCTGTCTGTTCCCGAGTCTGCGCTGGTGCGACAGGAATCGGGACATTTTATCCTCGTGCTGGAAACGGAATCGGAGACGGGGTATGTCTTCCGTAAGATCCCCGTCAGTCCGGGTACCGTTCGCAATGGCATTGCGCCACTGCCAGGCCTGGAACTTCCGGAGAACGCCCGCATACTGACAACGGGCGCATTCTACCTGGTGCAGGGCCCGTAAGGGGCGTAACCAGGAGAATCTTATGATGACCTTAACCTTAGGCCTCCCGAAAAAGGAATATTTTTAAGGACATCTCCAATGATCAGCTCATGAAAAAATTACACGCTATTGTCGTACTGATGTGCGGCTTAACGCCAGGGGTCTGGGGCCAGCAGGGTCCCCTTCCCTATGCCGAGATTCCCGAAGTTCCCGAAGCCTATTCCGGCGGAGGGGTTGCCGCCCGAATGGTGGATGGATTGGGTTTCCGGTATTACTGGGCCACGGAGGGACTGCGTCCCGAAGACCTGGAATTCCGGCCCAGCCCCGAAGGCCGGTCCACCGGAGAAACCGTGGACCATATCCTGGGACTCAGCCGCGTGATCCTGAATGCCGCCCTGCAGCAGGCCAATACGCCCCAGGAACCGGGTGAACTTAGTTTTGAAGAGAAGCGGGCCCTCACCCTCAACATGCTGAAGCAGGCTGCCGATATCTACCGCAACGCGGAAGACCTTAGCGCCCATACCGTTGTCTTTGAGAATGACGCCAATCGCAGTGAATTTCCATTCTGGAATTTGGTCAACGGCCCGATCGCAGATGCGCTTTGGCATACCGGGCAGGTGGTGACCCACCGCAGGACTTCCGGCAACCCCTTTCCTTCAGGGGTAAGTGTCTTTAACGGAAAGAAGCGCGACTAGGACGTCGGGTTTGGAATGCGGGAAAGGGATTCCATCCCGGATATCCCATCCGGTCCTAGACGAATAGCAGGATTACCGTGAGCAGGAATCCGGCCCCGGCAAAATAAAGCCCCTTTTTATAGACAGGCGCCCCGGGCAGGAACATAAAGAAGGCGGAAATGGAAAAGAAGAGCAGCGCCACCCCAAAAAAGATGCCCAGCCAAAAAAGCGGGTTCCCTGTGTGCATCTTATGCAGGTTGTTCATTTTATCGAGCACCACCGGAAGCCTTTTTTCCGTATAGCTTGCCGCCCCCGTAGCCGAATTATAGGAGCCCCCCTCAAAGTAGATCACATCTCCCTCTACCCGATCGGCCTGGAAACCGCGCCTCCGCAGGGCTGCCCCCAACGCATCGCCTTCAAGGCCTTTTTCGAGGGTGGTTTCCACCTGAACCTCGCTTTTCATGAAATCGGTGGTGCGGAAGGTGAGCACGATGCCGCTTATGGCGTAGACCGCCATGATCCCGGCCAGGAAAAACCCGAGATAGCGGTGGAAAACTCTGAATTGGTTGCTGATGTTGCGGTTGATAAGCTTCATTTTAATCGGGTTGTGTTTGAAAAACAGGCCCTGCCCTTTTCGGACGGTCCCGGTTGCTCTCCGTATAAGACCCGAAAATGGCGAGATAGTTTAATCCGGGAATCCAAACTTTCAAATCGGCTATTCCGGGATTCCTGTGTACATTTAAGGAACCGATACTAAACCGCAATTTTATGAAACATACCCTAACCTTTTTAGCTGCCTTTCTGATTTCATTCACTGCCCTGTTGGGCCAGGGCCAGGATAATTATGAGCCGGCCCCAGAAAATCTGGAAGCCCGCCAGTGGTTCCAGGATGCCCGGTTCGGGCTGTTTGTACACTGGGGCGTGTACAGTTTGCTGGGCGACGGCGAATGGGTGATGAACAACCAGAATATTCCGGTGGACGCCTATGAAAAGCTGCCCGCCTTCTTTAACCCGATCGGGTTTGACGCCCGTGAGTGGGTAGCCATGGCCAAGGATGCCGGGATGAAGTACATTACCATTACCAGCCGGCACCATGATGGCTTTTCCATGTTCGACACCGATGCCAACGATTACAACATCGTGGACGGTACGCCATTTAAGCGCGATGTGTTAAAGGAACTGGCTGAGGCCTGCCGGGAAGAGGGCATCAAACTCTTTTTTTATTACTCGCTGCTGGACTGGCACCACGACGACTATTTCCCTCGGGGCCGCACCGGAAGGGGCATCCCGGGCCGTTCAGATTCCGGCAACTGGGAGGACTATATCGCCTTCATGAAAACCCAGCTGACCGAACTGCTCACCAATTATGGCGAGATCGGCGGCATCTGGTTCGACGGGCACTGGGACCAAAAAGAGTGGGACGGCAATTCCTACGGAAAGCTGATGGTAGACTGGCATTACGATGAGATCTATAAGCTCATCCACGACTTGCAGCCGCAGGCCCTGATCGGGAACAACCACCACCTGGCGCCGATTGAAGGGGAGGATTTCCAGATGTTCGAAAAGGACCTGCCCGGGCACAATACCACGGGTTGGGGAACGGACGCCTCGGCCATCGGCACGCTGCCCCTGGAGGTATGCGAGACCATTAACACCTCCTGGGGATTTAACCTGCAGGACCGTCAGCATAAATCCGAGGCGGACCTCATCCGGTATATCGTAAGGTCGGCAGGCTACGGCAGCAACCTGCTGCTGAATGTCGGGCCCATGCCGAACGGCCGCATCCAGCCGGAACACAAGGAATCCCTGAAGAAAATGGGCGAGTGGCTGCGCCGGAACGGGGAAACCATTTACGGCACCCGTAGGGGGCCCGTTTCGCCGACGGATGCCATCGCGTCTACCCAAAAGGGAAAAACGGTCTACCTGCACCTGCTGGATCCGGAAGAGGATGTGGTCTTTTTAGAGGGCTTCGAGGGGCGGATCGGAAGTATCCGCCTGTTCTCCGACCAGTCGGACCTGGAATACGAGCGGACCCGCTACGGCCTGCTGGTGAAGGTGCCGGATTCCAAACGCGACCCGGTGGATACCATTGTGGAAATAACCCTTCGCTGAGATGAAACGCTATGGCCTGGCGCTGGATCTAAAAGACGACCCGGAGTTGATCCGCACCTATGAAGCGTACCACCGGGAGGTGTGGCCGGAAGTGCTGGACAGCCTGGGCGAAAGCGGCATTGAACGTATGGACATTTACCGCACAGGCACGCGGCTCTTTTTGGTGATCGAAACCTCCGATGACTTCTCCTTTGAACGGAAACAAGCCATGGACCAGGCCAATCCCGCCGTACAGCGTTGGGAGGCCCTGATGGACACCTACCAGGAGCGCCTTCCGGGCACGCCGAAGGGTCAAAAATGGACGCTTATGGAACGGGTTTTTGAGTACATTGCTCCCTAATTTTGCCTTGTCATGAACCTGAGAGATGGCGTACAGACCGCCGATTTAAAAGTGTCTGCGGAATCGCGGTCCCTCAGTGATTTTGTAAAGAATACCAGCAAATCCCTGGTCGATCGCCTGGAGAGCTACGAAGACATCATCAACCTGGAAGTGGGAGATACCTCCCTTTCCCGGGCAAAGGGTCTGGAACGGGAATTTGACGTGCGCCAGGTGTACCTCAAGTACGAAGGCGAGAACCCGACGGGCACGCAGAAAGACCGCATCGCTTTTGCCCAGGTCTACGATGCCCTGCGAAGGGGATACGATACCCTCTGCCTGGCCACCTGTGGGAATTACGGCGTGGCCATGGCCCTGGCTTCGGAACTCGCGGGGCTGCAGTGTATCATCGCCATCCCCAAAAGTTACCATACCGAAAGGGCCGAGGAAATGACACGCCTCGGCGCGGAAGTGCGCTACCTGGACGGGGACTACGAGCAGGTGGTGGAAGCCAGCAGCCGCCTGGCGCGCGAAAAGGAGTGGTACGACGCCAATCCGGGGGGGAACAATACCTCCCTGCAGATCAGCGCCTATGCCCAGATCGCCATTGAAATCGTGGATGAACTGGGGGACGCCCCCAAATACTGCGCAGTGCCGGTCTCCAACGGCACCTTGCTGGCCGGGATCTACCGGGGATTCGAGGGGTTGCACAAACGCGGTAAGATCTTCCGGATCCCAAAGATGATCGCGGCCTCGGCCACGGGCAAAAACCCGATCATCCAGTCGTTCCGCGAGGGGCTGGAGAGCTGTAAGGACCTGGACCCGTCCAGGATCCATGAAACACGCTACAACGAACCGCTGATCAACTGGCACAGTTTTGACGGGAACGAGGCGCTCTATGCGCTACGGCAGTCGGGAGGCGAGGCTTTTAATGTGAGCGACCGGAAAATGAAGGACATGGCCCGGCTCCTGCTCAAAAAGGAAGGGATGCGGATCCTGCCCGCATCCACGGCAGGGTTGATCGCCTTACTGGAATTGGATGAGCAGCTGGATTTTGAGCCCGACCGCTATGTGGCGGTCATGACGGCCAAGGATTAACCATAGAAAACAAAGCCCAATGGAAAAAACGGACGGCACCGCCCTGGTTTACTGCGACGGGGCATTCAACACCCCGAACGGCAAAACGGCGCATGGCCTGGTGCGTTTTACGGAACGCTACAAGGTGGCCGGGGTAATCGATCAGAAATATTCCGGCAGCGATGCCGGGGAAGTCCTGGACGGGAAGCCCAATGGGATCCCGGTATATGCCAACCTGGCCTCTGCCCTGAAGGGTATGGGGCAAGCCGGCCTGAAACCCACCCATTTTGTAATCGGCCTGGCGCCCGACGGGGGTAGGCTGCCGGACGAGGCACGCGCCGTTGTGGCGGAAGCCCTGCGCCATGGCCTGAATGTGGATAGCGGCCTTCACGATTTCCTTTCCAACGATCCGACGATCGCAGCCCTGGCCAGGGATAAGGGGTTGCGCATCCGCGACGTCCGGAAAACCCCGGACCGGGACCAGCTCCATTTCTTTACCGGGGATATCGAATCGGTGGACTGCCTGAAACTGGCCGTACTGGGAACGGATTCGGCCCTGGGCAAGCGCACCACCGCCTGGATCATCGTGCACGGACTCCGGGACGCGGGGCTGAAGGCGGAAATGATCGGCACCGGGCAGACCGCCTGGATGCAGGGGGCGCGGTACAGCTTTGTGATGGACAGCTGCATCAACGATTTTGTTTCCGGGGAGATCGAACACGCCGTGGTGTCGGCCTACCGGAATGAAAAGCCGGACGTGGTCGTCATAGAGGGGCAGGGTAGCCTGATGAACCCGGCCTACCCGGGCGGATTTGAGATCCTGGCCGCCGGCCGGCCGGATGCCGTGATCCTGCAGCACGCACCCAAGCGATTGGAATACGACGGTTTTCCGGGCTATCCCATCCATCCCATCGAACAGCAGATCCAGGCCGTGGAACTGCTCTCCGGCAAAAAAGTGGTGGCCCTTACCGTAAACCACGAAGGCATGGATGCCAATGAGATCGGGCCGGCCTGCCGGGAACTGGAACGGCGTACGGGCCTCCCGGCCTTTGACGTCCTGGCCCACGGTGCCGGGCCGCTTATTGAGCTCATCCGAAAGCTGTTGCCCGCATGACCCTGAAGGACCTAGTGGTATTCGATACGCTGCACGTGCACCAGCTGGAGGTTGAGCCCCGGCGGGTACGGGCCGCATACACCCTGGTCCTTCCGGATGGCAGCCAAAGCGAACGGGAACTGATCTACAGTTACGGGTCGGCCTATTTTGACCCAAAGGATGCCCGTGATATCAACCTGGCTTCCATGATGGTGGCCCAGGTGGCGCTGAACTATGGCTTATTCTGTAAAAATTTCGTGTTCGACGGACTCTATGATGCCGCGGACCGCCGCTTTCTGGAAGACATGCTGGAGAATACCTCTCGCGAGATCCTCACCAATAAGATCTGGATCGACAATCCCTTCCTCACCGAACCGTATCGCAACATCACCCGTGAGCGCAAGAAGCATTATACGGTCGCGAAACTGGAGTTCAGAAACACCCAATACGGGGCCCTTAAACTCATTCCGGAACTTACGGAGACCCTGGCGGACCATTACGCCATCCTGAGCAGCGGTGGCAAGGACAGCCTGCTGGGCTATGGCCTGGTCTCGGAACTGGGGGTACCGCATCCCGTTTTTGTGAACGAATCCGGGCGGCATTGGTTCACCGCGGTCAACGCGCACCGTTACCTGGCCGAACGGGATCCCAAGACGGCCAAGCCCTGGTGCAACAGCGACCGCATCTTTAACTGGATGCTGCACCAAATGCCCTTTATCCGAAAGGATTTTGCGGAGGTGCGCGCAGACATCTATCCGATCCGGCTCTGGACGGTGGCCGTATTCCTGTTCGGGGTCCTGCCGGTGGCCCGCAAGCGGCGCGCCGGGAACATCCTGATCGGCAATGAATACGACACGACGGTAACCGGCGAGCACGAAGGCATCCGCCACTACCACGGCCTGTACGACCAGAGCAAATACTTCGACAATGCCCTTACCCGGTACTACGCCCGGAAGGGCTGGAACATCAAACAGTACTCCCTGTTGCGCTGCCTCTCGGAATTGCTGATCCTGAAGATCCTGGTAAAGCGATACCCGGATTTGCAGCGGCAACAGGTCTCCTGCCATGCCGCCCACGAGCAGGACGGCCGGATGATGCCCTGCGGCCGCTGCGAGAAGTGCCGACGGATCATCGGGATGCTGGTGGCCCTGGAGGAGGACCCCGGTCGCTGCGGGTATACCCCGGAACAAATCGAAATGGGACTGGCCGACCTGTCCAAACGCTCGGTGAAGCAGATCGGAAGCGATGCGGCCCACCTTTATTACCTCTTGCTGGACTCCGGCAAACTGCCGGATACCGAACACGTCCGCCGCCTGGCAAAGGCCTATCCCCGGATCATGCAACTCCGCTTTGACCGGGAGCGCAGTGCCATGGAAGACCTGCCGGTAGCGGTCCGACGCCCGCTCCTGGCCCTGCTGGCTCCCTACAGCGACGGCTGCGCCGTTCGCCGCGAAGGGCACTGGCAGGAAACCGGGCTGGACGAACTGGATTACGATATCCCGTATAAACCTCTGAATTCAAAAGAAAATGCCAATTAAAAGATCCTATCTGTGGGCCCATAAGACCTGGCCCGAAATCGAAGCCTACCTGAAGACGGTAGACACGGTGCTGATCCCCTGCGGGGCCATTGAACAACACGGCCCCCATCTACCGGTGGATATCGATTTTTTTGATGCCCGCTACATGGCCTGGCAGGTGGCCGAACGCTGCGAGGACCCAAAACCCCTGGTATTGCCCGCCATACCTTACGGGGTGTCCTATCACCATCAAAACTTTAAAGGGACCCTGAGCGTCACCAACGATGCCCTGTCGCGTTTTGTCTACGACATCGGGATGAGCCTGGCGCTCAACGGGGTAAAAAAGATCATCATCCTGAACGGCCACGGGGACAACGCCCCCACCCTGAGTTACGCCGCCCAGATGATCAACCGGGACGCCCATATATTCGTCTGCGTGGATACCGGGGAAACCAGCGATGTGGACCTGTACAAAATGATCGATACCCCCAACGATATCCATGCCGGCGAGATCGAGACCAGCACCACCCTGGCCCTGCGGCCGGACATGGTCCAGATGGATAAGGCGGTGAATGAAACGCTTCAGTTCGGCAGCAAATTCCTGGACTACGACGACGAGCGGGGGGTTAGCTGGTTTGTCCACACCGACCACATCTCCCATAGCGGGGTGATGGGGGACGCCACCAAAGGGACCGCGGAAAAGGGCCATAAGATGTGGGAGCTGATGATCCGCAACATGGTGCGTTTTGTGGAGAGCATTAAGAATACCCCGCTCGAGGAACTCTATCAAAAACGCTATTGATGTTTATTTCGGAAGCCGGGTACCAGCGCTATGATTTCGCCTTGTCCGAACCGTATACCATTGCCTACGAGACCGTTTCCAGCGCCACCAATTTTGTACTGCAACTGCGGACGGATACCGGGACGGTGGGCCTGGGATGCGCAGCCCCGGACGAAGCAGTAACAGGCGAACGTCCCGAGCAGGTAGAGGCCGCCATCCATCAAATACTGCTACCCCTGCTGCAGGGTGAAGACCCCCTGATGCGCAAACGCCTGATGGAGCAGGCCGAAATGGCCCTGCCTGCCATGCCTTCCACTTTGGCCATGCTGGACATGGCATTGGCCGACCTGGCGGCGCGGGTAGCCGGCATGCCCCTCTACCAGTACCTGGGGGGTTATAGGAATGCCATCGCAACGAGCATCACGATCGGCATCCTGCCCCTGGAGGAAACGCTGGAGAAAGCGGAAGCCTTTGTAAAATCAGGATTCGGGATCCTGAAGTTGAAGGGGGGGCACCATTGGGAAGCCGATGCGGAAAAGATCCGGCGGCTGCGGGAACGCTTTCCGGGGATCACCCTCCGTTTTGACGGGAACCAGGGTTACGATGTGGAGCAGGCGATCCATTTCTTTAAGGCCACCGAGGCCTGCGGGATCGAGATCTTCGAGCAGCCTACCCCTGTGGGGGACGGGCAGCGGATCGGGGCGGTAACCCGGCAAACCGACCTGCCCATTATGGCCGACGAGAGCATCAAATCCGTTGAGGACGCCTACCACCTGGTGAGCGGGGAACACGTGGATATGATCAACATCAAACTGATGAAGGTGGGCGGGATCAGCCGGGCCGGCCGTATCGATGCCATTGCCCAGGCGGCAGGCATTCCCACCATGGTGGGCTGCATGGACGAATGCGGCCTGGGCATTGCAGCCGGATTGCACTTTGCCCTGAGCCGGCCAAATGTGCACTATGCCGACCTGGACGGGCATCTGGATCTACTCGGCGATCCCTTTGCCGGCTGCGTACGCCTGGAAAACGGCATCCTCTATCCGCTGGATGCGCCGGGCCTGGGTGTTTCCGATTTTTGAGCGGTTTCAATGATCGGCTTCATTTGCTGCTCTTTCTGGAAGTTCCACTTTAACCCGAACAGCGACCTCAGGATCCCCACCCGGCGGATTACGAATTCAAACAGCAGATAACAGACCAGCCCGGTGAACGTAACGATGCCGACGAACTTGAGCGCCACCGGCAATTCCAGCGGCAGGATGAGCGAAGCCCCTGCATACAACACGAACATGTGGATGATATAGACCGGATAGGCCGCCTGGCTCAGGTACGTCAATAGGCGGCTGGGTTTGTTCAGGTACCGGTACCCGAAGCCGAAGACCGCAAAGATCCAGGTGTTGGATTCCAGGGCCATCAGGTATCCCGGCGATTTCAGGTTAAAGACGGTATAGCGTACCACATACAGTGCGAGGGCCAGGGCCAGGTATCCCCAGCGCCATTTCAGCACCGTCTGCCAGAAGGACTTCCCGCTGTACACAAAGAGGAAACCGAAAAGGAAGGCCAGCAGCCCCAGAAAGAACCCATGCCAGGTTTCCGCGTACATTTCAAACAAAGCCGGCTTTACCAGCATGGCTTCCGCCATGAAGAATACACTAATGGACAAAGGTCCGAGCGGGTTGCTCATGACTTTGGCCAGGCCTCTGGCAAAGCGGCCCTCCCGGTGCCTGCGCAGGTAGAAAAAGAGCGGGGACAGCAGCAGCACATACACAAAGATGTTGCCGAGGAACCACAAATGGCCCTGATGCGGATAATAGCCAAGGGGCATGTTGTAGAATTTCTGGAACAGCAGGAAGTGCAGGGGAGAGATCGCGACGATCCCGAAGAGGAACGGCAAGAGGATGCGCTTGCTCCGCTCCCGGATCAATTGGGCCCAGTTGCGTTTCCGGATGGCGAAGAACACCCCCATCCCGGATACGAAGAACAGAAAGGGGATCCTCCAGACGTTGAGCATGGTCATGGGCTTCCAAAGGCCTTCCATGGGCTCCTCGCTCTTGATAAAGCCGATGAACATGGCCCAGGGCTGGAAGATGATCGCGATGTGGTAGATCAGCAGCAAGCCGATGGCGATCACGCGCAGCCAGTCGATATCGTGTCTTCTTTCAGTTGTCATCTCAAATTTGATTTATGGTTGATTACTGCAACATCATTGCAATGACCGGACGGGTCTTTTCCACTTCCGCCATATCCAGCTGCAGGCCAAGCGACCCCAGTTGCTGTTGCATCAGTTCATAGACCGGTTTGATCTCCTCAAAGGGGCCCATCACGGATTCCCGTGCGGTGGATCCGAAGTTGTTGCGAACGGTCTTGTCGACGTCCGCGTCGATCAGGGCCTGCACAATTTCCACATGGCAGAAAAAGGCGGCGGCATGCAGCGCGGTGGAGCCGTCGTTGTTCTTGATGGACAGATCGGCTCCGGCATCGATCAGCGCCTCTGCTATTTTGGTCTTGCCAAAGGTGGATGCGGTCACGATGGGCGTGGAGCCTCCGAAGGGTTCCTTCTCATTCAGGTCGGTCCCCGCGGCTATATGTTGCTTAACGGCTTCCAGGTTCCCGGAAAGAACGGCCGTCTGCAGGTCTACCCCCGGCTTGTCGATCGCGGCGGTATTCTTGGATTCCTGACCGGACCCGGCGCAGGCGGTAAGCATCAGAGCGACCAGGGACAATTTAAAGAGTGATTTCAATGCATTCATTTTATACGTTTTCATGATGTAAATATTTAGCAGTTAGACTTGTTGTTTTGCTTGTTACAAAGTTCCTGCAAGCCATGAGGCAGGGCATATCAGGATTCCGGCCAATTCCATAAGCTTTGGGGCGGGCATATAACCTATGGCGCAGGGATATAAATTATGACGCAAGGGCCCGTTTCAGGCGATCTGGTCGCCTGGGAAAACCGGGAGCGGAGGTGCCCCTTTTTTTTGCTAATTTCAACCCAGGAATTCAGCCATGCCAGACGCGTCAAACACCGGGAAATCCTTTATCGAACAGGCAGAAGCCATCGTCCTGGAGCAGCTCTCCGACGAACAATTCGGGGTATCCGAACTGGCGGGTGCCATGCATATGAGCCGCTCCAACCTGCTGCGGAAGATCAAAAAGGAGACCCGGCTCTCGGCCAGCCAGTTCATCCGGCAGGTACGCCTGAAGCAGGCCATGGACCTGCTCAGGCAGACCTCCATGACCGTTTCCGAGGTGTCGTACGAGGTGGGTTTCGGAAGCACCTCCTACTTTATCAAGTGTTTCAGGGAATACTACGGCCATCCGCCCGGGGAAGTCGGAAAGAGGGAAGCCGAAGAAACGCCATCCGAACAGGCCGCTAAAAAAGGCATCCGGTGGCCCGCCATCGTAGCCGTCGGGGCGGCATTGCTGGTCCTCTTCTTCCTTTTCTTTTACGAGAAACCCGCATCCACGGACCTCGCGGGCCTGGAAAAATCCATCGCAGTCCTGCCCTTCAAGAACGAGAGCAGCGATTCCTCCAACCTCTACTTTGTGAACGGCCTGATGGAGTCCACCCTGAGCAACCTGCAAAAGATCGAAGACCTGCGGGTGATCAGCCGGACCTCCGTAGAACAGTACCGCAGCACCGAAAAGTCCATCCCGGAAATGGCCGAAGAACTGCGGGTAAGCTACTTTGTGGACGGCAGCGGCCAGAAAGTGGGCGACCGGGTCCTGCTCAATATCCGGCTGGTGGAGGCGACGGGTGACCGGACGATCTGGGCGGAACAATACAGCCGCGAACTGGGGGACGTCTTTGAACTGCAAAACGAGGTGGCCCGGAAAATAGCGGATGCGATCAAGGCCATCGTAACGCCGGCCGAAATGGAGCAGATCAGCAAGCCCCCTACGGACAACCTGGTGGCCTATGATTACTTCCTGCAAGGGCTGGAACACTTTCATGTGCAGTCCCGGGAAGGCCTGGAAGCAGCCCTCCCCCTCTTTGAGAAGGCCGTCT